>JAZNLR010000062.1:0-10769 GCA_045579195.1 Clostridia bacterium
CACTTTTGTAAAAATTATATCACAATGGCCTTTTGAAGTCAATGGGAAAGCGTTTTTAGGCGTTGATTCATATCCCACAGGAATTTCTTGCAATCAAAAAAAGCAAGCTTTTTTTTGCTTGCTTTTCTCATTTTGTTCGATTGGGAAGCACGTGGTATTTCACGATGGAAACACAGTTTGCGACAAATTCAAAGACGTAAGATAAGGTGGTGAAGAGCGCTGCCCCAGCAAACAGGTTGAAGAAGAAGGAAAGTGCCGTTGGGATCAGCATGGTGAAGCGAACGGTTTTGATGTTTCGGATGCGGAAGATGAATGCATATAAAAACAGCGCCGTAAGGAAAAGCAAATCAAGGGGTTTTGCATCTTTCAAGACGATGAGGTCGATCACGACGTACGACACGAGGGAAAGGAAGGAAAAGAAGAAAGACCATAAAATACTTGCGTTCTTGTCACTCTTTTCATAGGCGTAAAAGACCAGCGCGCGAATTAAGCTGAGCGCCATCCCGATCATCACGAAGTACTGCGCGTTGAATAGGTACGACAAGATGAGAAAAGAGACGCAGAGAGATTGAAACAAGAGATAGTTCTTTTTGTTTGTAAAGTAAGCGCAGATGACGAAGATCAATGCAATAAAGCTTGTGAGATATGACAAAAATTCGTTTTCCATAGACCCCGTTTCCCATAGCACAGAATAGGTGAATTCTAGCATAATTTCTGCAAATTGTCAACGAAACGGCAAAAAGCGGAAAAAGAGCGCGATTCTGAAAAAATTCCGTGAGAAAGACAAAAAACAGTTTTCTTTTTTGCATAGATGTGGTAAAATATGTTCACAAAACAGTTTTTGACTGCATAGATTGAGAAAAAAGCCCTTTTTAAAGAAGAGTACGGCACGATCAGGAAGCCGACAGAGAGCAAAGGTCAACGGCTGAAAGCCTTTGCAATTCCCCGAAAATGCCCGAACGTGCGCTTTAAAAACCCAAATCGGGTGGCTTCCGCGGAGGAAATGCCGCGGCGTGGTTTTCGCGTTAAGAAAAAAGAGCTTGCAATTTTTTTGCAAGGAAGTAAAGTGGGACAGCGATGACACGCCTTTATCGAAAGAGGGCGTGTTTTTATTTTTTTGGAGGAGAAAATGTTTCGAACACTTCGTGCGGACATTCGCCAGATTCGAGAAAAAGACCCGGCAGCGCGGAGTACGTTGGAAATCATCTTGACGTACTCAGGGTTTCACGCGCTCGTCTATTACCGCATTGCACATTTCTTTTATCGCATTCGTCTGAAACTTCTTGCACGCATGATCAGTCAGTTTGCAAAGTTTTTGACCGGCATTGAGATCCATCCCGGGGCCAAGATCGGCAAAGGGGTGTTCATCGATCACGGCGCGGGCGTTGTGATCGGCGAGACGACGGAAATCGGAGATGACGTCGTCATCTATCAGGGGGTCACCTTGGGCGGAACGGGAAAGGAAAAGGGGAAACGCCATCCCACCATCGGCGATCACGTTGTGATCAGCGCAGGCGCAAAGGTTTTAGGACCGTTCCGTGTCGGGAATTATTCTAAAATTGGTGCAGGTTCGGTTGTGCTCAAAGAAGTCCCTGACTATAGTACGGTTGTCGGAATCCCAGGCCGCGTTGTGAAGATTCGGGATCAGCGCGTTGATGATATGGATCAGGTCAAATTGCCTGACCCGATCATGGAAGAACTTCGTGCGCTCCGTGCACGCGTTACCGCGTTGGAGTGCGAAAAGATGAGGCGGGAATTTGAAGAATTAAAAGAACGAGAAGAAGGAGATAAAAAATGAGAGTTTATAACACGATGTCTCGCAAGAAAGAGGAATTTGTTCCGCTTGACAGAACGGTCAGAATGTACTCCTGCGGCCCGACGGTTTACAATTTTGCCCACATTGGCAACATGCGCACTTATATCTTTATGGATATCTTGACGCGCGTTTTGAAGTATAACGGATATAAGGTGAAGTCCGTGATGAACATCACAGATGTCGGTCATCTTCTTTCGGATGCGGATGAAGGTGAGGACAAAATGGTTAAGGCGAGCAAGGAACAGAAAAAGACCCCGTATGAAATTGCGGCGTTCTATACCGACGTTTTCTTTGCGGACCTTGCAAAGTTGAACATCGCGCGCCCGAACGTTACACCGAAAGCCACCGATCATATCCCCGAGATGATCGACATCGTCAAGACACTGGAAGAGCGCGGTTTTGGCTATGAAACGGATGACGGCATTTATTACGACATCGCAAAATTCGCAGATTACGGAAGGCTTTCCCGCATCAACCTCGAGGAACAGATCGCAGGTGCGCGCGTTGAGGTCAACGAAGGAAAGCGTCATCCTGCTGACTTTGCGCTGTGGAAAAAAGCACCGAAGGAACACATTATGCAGTGGGAATCGCCCTGGGGCATGGGATATCCCGGTTGGCACATTGAGTGCACCGCGATGAGCCGGAAATACTTAGGCGATACCTTTGACATTCACACGGGTGGCGTGGATCACATCCCCATCCACCACGAAAACGAGATCGCACAGAGCGCAGGCCTTACCGGGAAAGATCCTGCAAAGTACTGGATGCACGGTGAGTTTATGATGGTGGACGGCGGCAAGATGAGCAAAAAACTTGGCAATACGTATACCATTTCGCAGCTTGATGAGATGGGATATCGCCCGATGGTCTTCCGTTACTTCTGCCTCAATGCGCACTATCGCAAGAAGCTCAACTTTACGTTTGAGGGAATGGACGGTGCAAAAGTGGCTTACAACAAACTTCTTGCAAACCTCCAGAAGCACAAGGCTTCGGATGCTACAACCGATCCGGAAGTTCTCAAGGCATATCAGGAGAAGTTTGATGAGGCCGTTTCGGACGATCTCAACATCCCGCTCGGCCTTGGAATTCTCTATACGGCGCTCAAAGAGCCCAAAAGCAAGGATATTTATAACCTTGCGCAGAAGTTTGACGAGGTTTTGGGTCTTCGCCTTGCGGATCTTCCCGAAGAGGAGAAGGTGGAGCTGCCGAAAGAGATCTTGGAGCTCTGCGAGGCGCGCATGGCTGCAAAGAAGGAAAAGAACTTCGCGCTTGCGGATGAACTCCGTGCGCAAATCACCGCCATGGGATACGTCGTTCGTGACATTCCGGGGGGATATGAGTGCGTAAAAGCGTGATGAAACTTAAAAAGGCAACCTTAGAAGGTTGCCTTTTTGTTTGCCGCCGTCAAAGCGTGAGGTTAAGTCCGCCAAAGGTCGAGAGGAGAGAAAGAAGAATAAGAAGCTGGGTCAAATCAACGCGGCTGTTGGAAAACAACAGCAGGAAGACGAGGGCAAAGATGATCGAGGAATTGCAAGTGCAGTCCATAAAAGAAACCTCCGTTTCGTGAAAAATCGATCTTATATGATTGTATGCGACAGTCTTTGACAATGTGCATATGGTATGCTGTTCACGTGAGGAAATCTTCACCGAAGGAGGATTCAAAAAAATGGAAGGCCCGATGTTGCTGTTGGACAAAAAGACCGAGCGCTTTGTGCAGACGTACATCCCCAATCACAAGGTCATCGGTGAGCTTGTGGATTTTTTCAGCGTCTTTTCGGATAGCACGCGACTCAAGATCCTTGCGGTGCTCTCCCTCTCCGAAATGTGTGTGACCGATCTTTCAAACATTCTTGAGATGAATCAAACCACCGTTTCGCACCAGCTGAAGTACTTGCGGAATATGGGGTGCGTGCGCTGTCGGCGGCAGGGGAAGATCAGTTTTTACTCTCTTTACAGTGAGAAAATCAACGACGTTCTTTTGAGCGGCGTGGATTACATCGGCTATTGATCGCGGTTCTACACCTCACGTTGCGGATGTCCGCAAATATTCATCCTCGGAAAGGGCAAAGGGAAATCCTTTTGCCCTTTCTTTTTTTGAAAAACAAAAAACCTTTGACGGATGCGCGGTTTTGCGATATACTATTAGCGATATGGCATGGTTTGATGAAAAACTGAAAAATTTACCCGATCAACCCGGGTGCTATTTGATGTATGATGCGCAAGGGGAGATCATTTACATCGGAAAGGCGCGTTCGCTGAAGAATCGCGTCCGGCAGTACTTCCACGCTTCCGCAAACAAGACCGAAAAGACCATTGCAATGGTCAGCCACATCCGTGATTTTCGCTATATCATCACCAACAGCGAAACGGATGCATTCGTTTTGGAAGCAAACCTCATCAAACGCCACAAACCGCAATATAACATCCTTTTGAAGGATGACAAATCCTATCCTTACGTTCGCATTCAGTTCAAGGATGCATTCCCTGCCGTGGAGTACACGCGCAAGCTCAAGCGTGACGGCGCGAAGTACTTCGGGCCGTACATGGGGGGCGTCAGCATTCGCGAGATGCTCGATCTCATTGCGGATGCATTTGGCGTTCGCACTTGCCATGTCAAGATGGGAAAGAACTTGCGCCCGTGCTTGAATTATCACATCGGCCGTTGCCCGGCGCCCTGTGCTGGAAAGATCACGAAAGAGGAATATGACGCGCGCTTGCAGGCCGTTGTGGAGTTCTTGAAAGGGCATACGGACGGCGTTTCGCAAGTCTTGGAAGAGCGCATGCAGACGGCGGCGGAAAACGAGAACTTTGAACGCGCCATTACGTTGCGCGAGCGCTTGAAGATCATAGAAAAGATTCGCGAAAAGAAGATCACGTCTTTCCCCAAGGATTACAATATGGACGTTTTCGGCTTCTTCACGAACGGAAATCAGCGCGCTGTTTCCCAACTCTTTATTCGCCAGGGAAGAATGCAGGGTGGCGAAAACTTCCACGTCATTGACACGGCGTCCTCGGTTTCCGAGCTTTTGGGTTCTTTCCTCGTGCAATATTATGAAAATGCGGTCATCCCAGAGGAGATCGCCGTGTCTGAAGAGACGGACTGCGAGATCCTGTCTAAAATTCTCTCCGAGCGAGCAAAGCGCAAGGTGAATGTCTTCGTTCCGAAAATGGGCGTGAGAAAACAGCTCTGCGAAATGGCGAACGCCAACGCGCAAGACTTCCTGGACAAGAGCATGGACACCATCAAGCTCAAGGAGAATATGACTGTGGGCGCGGTTGCGCTGCTCAAAGAATACCTCTCGTTGCCCACGTTGCCTCGCCGCATCGAGTGTTACGATATTTCCAACATCAGCGGAACGGACAAGACCGCATCTATGACGGTTGCCATTGACGGAACGTGCGAGCGAAAGCTTTATCGCCGTTTTCGCATCAAGACGGTGGAAGGCGCAAACGATTTTGCGTCCATGGCGGAGGTTATTGGCCGTCGCTTGACGCGCTTGCTTGATGAAAACGAGACGGATGCAAGCTTTTCGGCGCGACCCTCTCTCATCGTCATTGACGGCGGAAAAGGTCAGCTTGGGTACGCACAGGACGTGATGAAGGGCCTTGGGCTTGATATTCCGATGATCGGCCTTGCAAAGCGCGAAGAGGAAATTTTCCTCCCAACGCGTGAAGATCCCATCGTTTTGCCGAAGAATAACAATGCGCTCAAGCTCATTCAGCGCATTCGCGATGAATCTCACCGCTTTGCCATCACATACCATCGGACGTTGCGCACAAAGACTGCGCTTCACTCCCTCTTGGATGAGCTTTCCGGCGTGGGAGAAAAGCGAAAGGCCGCGCTCGTTGCACATTTCAGAACACTCAATCGCGTCAAAGAAGCTTCTGTTTCCGAGCTTGAAAAGGTGGAGGGAATCGGGAAGAGTTTGGCGGAAAGCATCTATGAACAATTGCACAACGGAGAAGAACGAAAATGAGTGTAAATTATAAGATTTTGATCTCAGATTACGACGGAACGCTCGCGCGCAACGACCGAACAGTTGCAAAAGAAAATGTGGAAAGTATCGAGCGCTACCGTGCGGCAGGCGGCATCTTCACTGTCTGCACGGGAAGGATGCTTGCTTCCATCTTGCCCATCGTTCGAAAGATTGGGCTCAAAGGGTATGTGATGGCGTTTCAAGGCGCAATCACGGCGGATATTGAGACGGGTGAGATTGTGGACGAAAAACCCATTCCGAAAGAGGCCGCTTTAGAGGTTTTGACATATTTGGAAGGGATGAATTTGCATCTTCACATCTATCAGGGAAACGACCTCTTCGTCGTGGAAAGAACGGAGCCTGTCTTGTGGTATGAGAAGGCTTGCAGCGTCACTGCAAAGGAAACGCATGTGCCGCTGTCCGAATTCTTGCGCGGGAAAGAGGGTGGCGTTTATAAGATCCTTGTGATGGATCATCCCGAAAACATCATCAAGCTCCGTTCGGTCGTCAAGGAACATTTGGGCGATCGGTTCAACGTTGTTGTGTCTGATCCGTCGCTCTTGGAAGTCAATATGCCCGAAGCAACGAAGGGAAATGCGTGCGCCAGCCTGTTGAAGAAATTTGGCTTGAAGCGCGAAGATCTGATCGCGATCGGCGATCAGGAAAACGATATTTCTATGATCCGACTTGCAGGGCTTGGTTGCGCGGTGGGAAATGCAGAACCCATTGTCAAAGAGGCGTCTGATTTCATTGCACCCACAAACGAGGAAAATGCCATTGCATATTTGATTGATGAACTTTGTTTAAAAAAAGAGGAAACGCAAGCTTAGCGAAGGAGAGGCGAATGGAAGAGAGAATTGTCAAGACTGTTTCGGTGGAAGAATTTGCGGAAGAGTTGCAGTTGAAAATCGACGATCGCGGCAACGGAAGCATTGTTCTTGATACCGTAAACGTCAACCGTCCCGGATTGCAGTTGGCGGGCTTTTTCGATTACTTCGGAAGCAATCGCGTGCAAGTCGTCGGGAACGCGGAGATTCAATTTGTCAACAATCTAGAGAAATGGCAGAAGGAGAGAGCATGGGAAAATCTCTTTTCGCGCCGCATTCCGTGTTTGATCTTAAGCCGTGGGCTTTTACCCGATGAAGCACTTTTGAAACACGCCAAGACGTACGGCGTACCCGTTTTGACCAGTGACATCGTCACCACCCAGCTTGTCAACAAGTTGGTGATGTACTTAAACTCGTTGCTTGCGCCTGAGATCATGATGCACGGCGTTTTGATGGATATTTACGGCGTCGGCGTTCTTCTCACGGGCAAGAGCGGCATCGGAAAAAGTGAGACTGCTTTGGAGCTTGTCAAGCGCGGACACCGCCTTGTTGCGGATGATGAAGTCGTCATCAAGCGCGAGCAGAACGTTCTGAAAGGGAGCTCGCCAAAAAAGATCCGTCACTTTATGGAGATCCGCGGAATCGGCATCATTGATGTTCGCGGCATTTACGGTGCGGCGGCGATCATGCAGGAAAAGGCAATCGACATTGTCGTTCAGATGGAAAACTGGGATTTCAACAAGCAGTACGACAGGTTGGGCGTGGATAAGATGAGAGAAGAAATTTTGGGCGTTTCTATCCCGAAATTCGAAATTCCCATCCGCCCGGGAAGAAACCTTGCCATCATTTTGGAGAGCGCTGCCACGAATTACCGATTGAAGTCCTTTGGATATGACGCGGCGGAAGAGCTTTTGAGCAGAATGCTCGAAGAGACAGAAGGAGAGAACAGATGAGCAACCTTGCATTTTACGAGGCGCTTTGTGCGCTAGCAAACATTCAGCGTGACGTTGCGAAGTCCTTTCATGCAGACAAGAAGGACCTTTTGATCAACGCGACGGCACAACAAGTTCTCCTTGCCATTCGAAATGCTCCGAACAGCAGCATGGGAGAGATCAGTGCGAAGATCGGCCTTGAGAAGGGTTCGTTCACCAAGATCGCAGACACCTTGATTGCGTACCGTCTGGTGGCGCGTGAGCAAGGGGAGGACAGAAGAACGAGTAAGCTTTCCCTCACGGAGGATGGAAAGCGCATTGCTGAGTTGATTGCTCGCCTCTTAGATGACCACATTGAAAAGATTTTGAGTCCGCTTCCAAAAGAGGATCGCACGGCGTTGACGGATGCCGTTTTGACGGCGGCAAAGCGTTCAGAGGAGTTGCAGATTCGATGAAGACGGAAGTTTTACAATTGAATGATGAATCGGTTGTGCGTGCCGCGGAGTTGATCCGAGCAGGATATCCTGTCGCATTCCCGACCGAAACCGTCTATGGACTGGGGGTGTCGGCGTACTCAAAAGAGGGCGTTTTCCGCGTTTTTGAGGCAAAGGGAAGACCTTCTGACAACCCGCTCATCGTGCACGTTGGAAGAAAGGAAGACATCGAAAAAGCCGCACGCACGGTAACGCCTCTTGCGAAAGAGCTGATCGATGCGTTTATGCCCGGCCCCATCACCGTGGTTTTGGATAAGCGGGCAGACATCTCGTCTGCGGCAACCGCAGGGTTAGACACCGTTGGCGTTCGTATTCCCGTTCACGAGGGGGCAAGAAAGCTTCTGATTGCGTGTGGAGTTCCCGTTGCGGCGCCGTCTGCAAACACGTCATCCCGCCCAAGCCCGACTTGCGCGGAGCACGTCTTGGAAGACATCGGCGGAAAGATCCCGATGATCCTAGACGGTGGAAGTTGTAGCGTTGGAATTGAGTCCACCGTGGTGGATGCGCGCGGAGAGATTCCCATCATCTTAAGACAGGGAATGATCACCGCAGAAGACATTGCGCGCGTCGTAGGAGAAGTGCGTTTAAGCGACGGTGTGACGGATATTGTGCGTTCGCCGGGCGTGAAGTACCGTCACTATGCCCCGAAGTGCGAGGCGATCTTACACGTCGGTGCGGATGCGGAGTGCGTCAACCGCTTTGTTGCAAAGAAGGTTCAAGAAGGGAAAATACCTGTCGTCATCTGTGAAAGTGCGTTTGCAAAAGAAGTCAAAGGCGCGCGTGTTCTTGACATCGGAACGGGCGTGGAATACACGGCAAATTTTTATGCCGCTCTTCGCAAGGCGGAAAAGCTTGGTGATTTTGTGATCGTTCAGAACCGCTTTGAGGGAAAGGGAGCAGGCGCGCTTTACAATCGCGCGACAAAGGCGTGTTCGCAGAATTTTTTGAAGGCTTGAAATGAAGAAAGTACTTTTTATTTGCACGGGGAACACTTGCCGTTCTCCCATGGCAGAGCAGATTTTTAACGACCTTGCCAAAAGAAAGGGCTTGGATGCCGTGGCATCGAGCGCAGGCACTTTTGCCGTGCGCGGAGAGCCGATGGCCGAAGAAGCACACTTTGCGCTGTTCCATCTGGGGTTGATTCCAAAGCTTCATGAAGCAACGCCGCTTGACCGTGCACTTTTGGAGGAAGCAGATCTCGTCATTGCGATGACGCGCGCACACCTTGTTTCTCTTTCGGACTATAACAAGGCGTACACTTTGGGTGATCTCGTGGGCGAGGGAGACGTTCCCGATCCGTTTGGGCAGGAGCAGAGCGTCTATGATGAAACTGCACGCCGTTTGGAGAAGAGTCTTTCCGTTCTCATTGAAAAATGGAAGGATGGAACTCTTTTTTCGCAAAGTGGAGAAAAAGATTGTTAATTTTTTAGAAAATAATGCTGTTTTGTTGCAAAATCACCGCATTTGGAGTATAATTTTTTTAAGAGAAAATGAGCTTTTGAAGCGAGGAAAACTATGATTGCTGTTGGATTTGATCACGGAGGATTTGTCTTAAAAGAGGCGCTCTTAAATCACTTGAAGGAACGCGGAATTGAATTTCGCGATTTTGGAACGTTCTCAAGCGCATCCTGTGATTATCCCGACATCGCGTTCCCTGTTGCGCACGCCGTTGCAAACGGAGAGTGTGAAAGAGGCATCCTCGTCTGCGGAACAGGCATTGGAATGTGCATCGCCGCAAACAAGGTCGCAGGCATCCGCTGCGCACTCTGTTCGGACGTGTATAGCGCGCGCCTCACAAGACAGCACAACGATTCAAACGTTCTTGCGTTGGGTGCTCGCGTTCTCGGAGAGGGCTTGTTCCTTGAAATTGTGGACGCTTGGCTTGACGGAAAGTTTGAAGGCGGCCGTCATCAGACCCGCATCGACAAGGTTGCGGCAGGCGAAAGCGCGAAGAAATAAAAAAGGAAATCATCTTTTCCGCGGATTGCGGAAGGGGTAAGATAGAACAAAAGGAGAAAGAATAATGGGAAAAGTTGTCGTTTTTGACCATCCTCTGGTCCAGCACAAAGTGTCTATGTTGCGCGATAAGGAGACGAGCACGAAGGATTTCCGTGAGCTTGTCAATGAAATCTCGCTGTTGATGGCGTACGAGGTTACGCGTGACCTTCCGCTCAAGGAAGTGGAGATTGAAACCCCGATTTGCAGAGCAAAGACCAACGTGATCTCGGGCAGAACGATCGGAATCATTCCCATTTTGCGCGCAGGTCTCGGAATGGTTGACGGAATGCTCCGCCTCGTTCCGAACGCAAAGGTCGGCCACATCGGTCTTTACCGTGATCCCGAAACCTTTAAGCCTGTGGAATATTATTGCAAGCTCCCCGTGGACGCAACTGAGCGCGACCTTATCGTCGTTGACCCGATGCTCGCAACGGGCGGAAGCGCTTCTGCTGCAATCGGATTCTTGAAGGATCGCGGATGCAAGAAGATCAAGTTGATGTGCCTTATCGCGGCTCCCGTTGGAATTGAGACCGTTCAGAAGGAACATCCCGACGTTGACATCTTCGTTGCTGCGCTCGACGAGAAGCTCAATGACCATGCATATATCGTTCCCGGCTTGGGTGATGCAGGTGACCGTCTCTTCGGAACGAAGTAAGGTTTTATCAAGAAAATAAGGTTGTGTCCAAATTGGGCACAACCTTTTCTTTTGCAAAAAGCGCATAAAA
>JAZNLR010000063.1:0-15948 GCA_045579195.1 Clostridia bacterium
TCGTAAATCAAAACCTTCTGATTCTTGTTTTCTGCCTTATCCAAGCCGTAAGCAAGGGCTGCAGCCGTCGGCTCGTTAATGATTCTCAAAACTTCAAGGCCTGCGATCTTTCCAGCATCCTTCGTTGCCTGACGCTGAGAGTCATTGAAGTATGCAGGGACGGTGATAACGGCCTGCGAAACAGTTTCGCCAAGATAGCTTTCCGCATCCTTTTTCAACTTGGAAAGGATCATTGCGGAGATCTCCTGCGGAGAATATGTCTTGCCGTCAACGTTGACCTTGTGGTCCGTTCCCATGTAGCGCTTGATCGAGCTGACAGTGCGCTCCGGATTTGCAACAGCCTGACGCTTTGCAACTTCACCGACAAGACGCTCGCCGTCCTTTTGGAAACCAACGACGGAAGGCGTGGTTCTCTTGCCTTCCAAGTTTGCGATAACAACGGGTTCACCACCCTCCATCACGGAAACACACGAGTTCGTCGTTCCCAAGTCAATTCCGATAATCTTACTCATAATCTATAACCTCCGATAAACTTTTTTTTACCTTTATTTTGCAACCTTGACACAACTGTGTCGAAGGACTCTGCCTTTAAATTTATAACCCTTCTGGAAGACCTCACAAACGGTGTCCGCCGCAAAGTTTTCATCCGCCGTTCCTTGCATTACAGCATTGTGAAGCATGGGGTCGAACGGTTCTCCGAGTGCTGAGATCTCTTCCACGCCTGCCGACGACAAAAAGTCTCCAAACTGTTTCAAAATCATCGCAACACCCTGTTTGGAAGCCTCGTCCTTGATCATACCCGTTGCATAATCCAGGTTGTCAAGCACGGGGAAAAGCTTTTCCAAAACGTAGCTCTCGCCGTCTTCCACGGCCTGCGCACGGATCTTTTCGTTTCTTTTGCGGAAATTGTCGAAATCCGCTTGCAAACGAAGCAACCGTTCACTTTCCGTTTCCTTTGCCTGTTCGATCGCAAGATCTGCTTTTAAGGATTCGTTTTCTTCAGCAAGTGCGCAGATGTGTTCCTTCATATCCGCGAAGAGCTGTTCTCTCTCCTGTTCAGAAAGGGTGTTCCAATCTGTATTTTCAAAGTACTCCGTGCTCTTCTTACACATTTCCTCTGCTTGCGTTTTTGCCATGTTGTCCTCCATATTACTTGTCTTCGTTTTCCTCGGAAATGGTTCTCAAGACTTCACCGATTCCCTCCATGACCTTGATGACCTTTCCATAATTCATTCTGACCGGACCGAGCACACCTGCCGTTCCGATGTTCATTCCATTGCATTTAAGATTTGCGCTGACCAGGGAGAAATCCGAAAGTTCGCCGCCTTCGTTCTCATCTCCGATGCGAACGTTAATCTCAAAGCCCTCCCCTGCGGAGAGCAATCCCCTCAACTTCTCTTTCGAGTCGATCACCGACATAAAGTTGCGAACGCGGCCGATGTCGTTATATTCAGGATACTCAAAGATCTTCGAGCCGCCTTCCAAAACGACCTGTCTTGAAGTGTTTGCATATTGGCGGATTTTCTCCATTACGCTATCAAACAGCAGACGGTAACGCTCAAATTCCCCGTCCAGCGACAGAGAAACTTCCTTAAGTTCCGCGAGACTCTTTCCTGAAAAAATGCGATTTAACAGCTTTTCCGCCATCGCAATAAACTCCTCGTCGTCGCGAATGTCGTTATCCAAAATAAAATCTCGAATCTGCTTTTTATCCGTCACGATGATCATAATCACCGTGGTTTCAGTCAATCGGATCAAACGAATGCCCATCACGCGTTCCGAATGATAATCCGCAAATGAAGCAACCGATGTGTAGTTCGTCAAGTCACAGATGACCTTTGCTGCGTTCTTGACCACCTGTTCCACGTCCGAAAGGGAGCGATAAAAACTCTCTTTGATGTACGCAAATTCTGCGCGTGTCAAAGTGGGCCTTGTCATCAATTCGTCGACGTACATTCGGTACGCCATGGAGGACGGGATTCGGCCTGCAGACGTGTGCGGCTGAATGAGATATCCCATCTCTTCCAGCGCAGCAAGTTCGCTTCGGATGGTCGCAGGGCTTAAGTGTTCCAAGTGATGCTCGTGGATGTTTTTGCTGCTGACCGGAACGGCAGACGTAATATAATCGTCCACCACGACCTGCAGGATTTTTCGTTTACGATCCGAAATTGCCACTTGTTTTCCCTCTCTTGTAAAGAATTAGCACTCTTGAAGGCCGAGTGCCAACTTTCAAGTATAATATAAAACTATTTTTTCCGTTTGTCAACAATTTTGAGTGCAATTGCGAGAGAAGTCATATGATTTTTGTGTGATGTGTTTTTGTTCCAAACAAGAAAAAGCGCACGGTCTCTTTATTTTCCGTACGCTTTTCATTTTTCAATTCAAATCAACTGCAGCAAAATTGCATTTAGGACATACATTCCGTCTTCGGCAACGCGAACGAATCCGTCTGCTATCTCAAGATACCGTCCACAAGCAGCGATGCCTTTTGCGTACGCTGTTTCAAAATCGCGGTGAAAACGCTTTTGAAATTCCTCCAGAGAGAAACCTTCTCTCAAGCGAAGTCGGAGCATAATGAACTCCTCTTCCCGTTCGATGTCCGTTAACGTTACGACCGAGGAAAGATATTTGCTCTCCTTTTCTCCGACCGTCTTGAAGATCTCTTGCAGATCCCCTTCACACATTTCAAAGTACGATTCAAACGTTCTCGGGTTTTCAAAGCGAACACGGTGAAAGTGAGATGCGGCGGAAAGGCCAAACCCGAAGTACTCCCCGCTCAACCAATAGAGGCGGTTGTGTCTGCATTCAAAGCCCACTTTTGCAAAGTTTGAAACCTCGTACCGTACGATGCTCGCGCGCGCGGCGCGTACGCATAAAAAGTGGTATAGCTCGGAAAGCTCGTCCTCATCGGGAAGAACCTCTCCGTTTTGCACGCGAGCAAAGAGAGGTGTTCCCTCCTCGACGCGCAAGCCGTACGCTGAAAGATGGGGTGGATTCAATGTGAGAATGCGCTCCAACGTCGCAAACATCGATTCTCTCGTCTGTCCGGGAAGGCCGATCATCAGATCGACACTGAAATTTTGGAAAAAGCCCGAAATCCGCTTTGCAGCAAGAAAGGCCTCGTCTGCCGTGTGAATGCGCCCGATCGCCTTCAACTCATCGTCATTTAGAGATTGCACGCCCATGCTCACGCGATTCACCCCTATCGTTTTCCAAGCAAGCAAAGTCTCTTCCGTTGCGCTTTCGGGGTTGCATTCGCAGGTGATTTCGCAATCCTCTGCAAGCGTGTAATATGTGCGGATGCAAGTCAAAATCGCAGAGATATTCTCCGCGGCGATCGCACTTGGCGTTCCTCCGCCAAAATAAACGGACGTGACGATCTCGTCCTTCGCAAGGGGTGCGCGGGCTTCAATTTCACGACAGAGCGCAGAAACGTACGCCTTGCAATGGGAAAACGCCCCCGAAAAGGAGGCGAAATCACAGTACGCACACTTTGCCTTGCAAAACGGAATGTGAACGTATAAACCGAACATATCAATCAATCTTGAGGATGGACATAAACGCCTCACTCGGAACTTCGACCGAACCGATCTGACGCATACGCTTCTTACCCTCTTTCTGCTTTTCAAGCAATTTTTTCTTTCGCGTGATGTCGCCGCCGTAGCACTTGGCAAGAACGTCTTTTCGAAGCGCCTTGACGGTCTCACGCGCGATGATCTTATTGCCGATCGCTGCCTGAATGGGAATTTCAAACAGCTGACGCGGAATCGCCTCTTTGAGTTTTTCCGCGATGGATCTTCCCCTGCCATACGCCTTATCTTTATGCACAATGATGGACAGCGCGTCGCAAACTTCATTGTTAAGGAGCATATCAAGCTTGACAAGATCTCCTGCCTGATAGCCTGCGAGCTCATATTCCAAGCTTGCATATCCGCGCGTTCGGGACTTGAGAGCGTCAAAGAAATCGTAAATGATCTCGTTGAGCGGAATGGTATACGTAATGCGGACGCGCTTCGGGTCAAGATAGGTCATGTCTTCCTGCGTTGCGCGCTTTTCCTCACAGAGCTGCATGATTGCACCGACGTACTCTGGGGGCGTATAAATATGCGCGCAAACGACGGGCTCTTCGATGCGTGCGATCTCAGCCGGCAACGGCAAGTGCGACGGGTTATCCACCTCGATGAACGAACCGTCCGTCTTATAAACATGATAAGAAACGCCGGGCGCGGTGGTCACAATGTCAAGATTGAACTCTCGCTCGATGCGCTCCTGAATGATCTCCATATGCAAAAGACCAAGGAAACCGCAGCGGAAACCAAATCCGAGCGCAATGGAAACGTCGGGCTCGAAGAAAAGAGATGCGTCATTGAGCTGAAGCTTCAAAAGCGCTTCTTTTAGGTCGTTATACTTTGATCCATCCGCGGGATAAATTCCGCAGAAGACCATGGGCTTGACCTGCTTATATCCCGCAAGCGGTTCAGAAGCGGGATTGTCGATGTCAATAATGGTGTCGCCGACCTTCGTGTCCTGAATGCTCTTGATGGAAGCTGCAATATAGCCAACTTGACCGGCACAGAGCTCGTCACACGGCGTAAGTTTCGGCGTAAAGAATCCAACCTCGGTGACGTCAAATTCCACGTTCGAGCGGAAAGAGCGAATGCGTGTTCCCTGCTTGACCGTTCCCTGTGCGATGCGAACGAAGCAGATGACGCCCTTGAAGTTGTCGTAATATGAGTCAAAGATGAGCGCCTGAAGGGGTGCGTTTTTATCCCCCTTCGGCGGCGGAACACACTCAACGATCTTTGCAAGAACCTGTTCGATGTTCGTTCCCTCTTTTGCAGAAACGCAAGGAGCATCGTCCGCAGGGAGCCCGATAACGTCCTCGATCTCCGCCTTGACGCCGTCAATGTCTGCGCTCGGGAGGTCGATCTTGTTGACCACAGGAATGATCTCAAGGTCAGAATCCAGCGCAAGATAGACGTTTGCAAGCGTCTGCGCTTCAATGCCTTGCGTTGCGTCAACGATGAGAATCGCGCCCTCGCACGCCGCAAGCGAACGGGAAACTTCATAAGTAAAGTCAACGTGACCCGGGGTGTCGATGAGATTGAGGTAGTACTCCTCGCCGTCCGTATGGCGGTACACCATGCGAACCGGAGTCAATTTGATGGTAATGCCACGCTCGCGCTCAATGTCCATCGAGTCCAACAGCTGATTTTCCATCTCTCTTGAAGACAGCGTTTCGGTGTGTTCAATCAAGCGGTCCGCAAGGGTGGATTTTCCGTGGTCGATGTGCGCGATGATGCAGAAGTTACGCGTGTGTTTCGTGATGTAATCGGACATAACGTCTCCTTTTTCAAACTCTATCGCATAAATTGTAGCGAATTTGAAAAAATTTGGCAAATGAATTGCAATAAGTTTTTCACTGTTATATAATGTTATTGGAAATTCATCCTGCTTTGGAGGTGTTTTTATGGACTTATCCGCCGTTGTTTCGGCAATGAACAAGAAGGGATTTGACGCACGCGTCTTTGAATCCGCTGACGAAATCGTCCGTGAGATCGCAAAGATCGTTCCGCAAAACAGCACGTTTGGCGTTGGCGGAAGCGTCACGCTCAAGGAACTTGAAATTCCGCAAAAGTTGGTCGCGCTTGGGTACACCGTCAACGTCGCATATACGTCTGACATCCCCGCATCCGAGCTTTCTCGCGTGAATTTGACTTCGAAATACTACCTCTCGGGAACGAACGCGCTTACTGAGGACGGCGTTCTCGTCAACACGGACGGCCGCGGAAACCGCATCGCCGCCATGGCGTACGGCCCGGAACACGTCTTCATCGTTGCGGGATCGAACAAGATCGTCAAGACGCTTGATGAGGCATTTGACCGCGTGCATAACGTTGCCGCGCCGCCGAACTGCGTCCGCCTTTCCAAAAAGACACCCTGTGCTGTGACGGGATCTTGCCAAAACTGCGCTTCCCCCGATCGCATTTGCCGCGCAACGCTGGTGCAGACGCACCCCATGAGCGGACAGACATGTCACGTCTTCCTGCTCGACCGCTCGCTCGGATTTTAATTGAACACAAACGGAGGTCATATCCATGACAGAAATGAAACAACAGGAAAATACGAAATTTTGGCTGTTTAACACGCCGATTGCCCACCGCGGTCTTCACGATGACGTCGCCCCTGAAAACTCGTTTGCAGCAGCGGCGAAAGCCATTGAAAAAGGATACCCCATCGAGCTCGACGTTCACCTCACGAAAGACGAAAAGGTGGTCGTTTTCCACGATGACAATTTGAAGAGGATGACGGGCGTTGACCGTGAGATCGAAGACTGCACGTGGGAAGAGCTTTCCGAGCTCAAGCTCGGTGACAGTGAGGAAAGAATCCCGCTCTTTGAGGACTTCTTAAAATTCGTGGACGGACGCGTTCCCCTTCTCATTGAAATCAAACAGGCAAAGGCGCAAACCGGCTATCTTGAGCTCTTTACGTACCGCTTGCTCGAACATTACAAAGGTGATTACGCAATTCAATCCTTCAATCCGTTCTCGGTCAACTGGTTCAAGGAGAACGAGCCTGACGTCATTCGCGGCATCCTCTCCTGCTTCTATAAGAACTCAAATATGAGCAAGATTCGCCGCTGGCTCTTAAAGGCAATGATGTTCAACACACAGTGCCAGCCGGATTTCCTTTCGTATTGCTCGGAAGATCTTCCCAATAAGTACGTTGCGCGAGATCTTTCAAGTGCTCCTTGCATCTGCTGGACCGTCCGCTCTCAAGAAGAGGCAGACCGCGTCCGCCCGTACGTCCGCAATATCATCTTTGAAAACTTCATTCCCGTTTGGGAGCCGAAGTCCGACGAGGAGATCGCAGGCGAACAGGAAGCCTTCTCAAAGCGCAGATAAAAGAACATAAAAAAAGAACTTGGGTGAGAATCCAAGTTCTTTTTGTTTTCTCTTTTAATGCTCGTAATCACTGACGAACGAGTGAACGTCGATCGCGCGCGAAACGATGCCGGGATCATTGACTTCCGCCGTTCCCTTAAAGCTGTAAGACGAGCTCCAAACGCCTTTCTCGTCTTTCACCATAACGGTCATATAGACGGTGATGCGCGTTCCGATCGGGAAACCGATGTCGTTTTGCGTCATGGTGAACGTGTGATATTCGGAGTCAGATTTGCGCAAAATGACGAAGTAGAGCCGATCCGCATTGTCACTTGAGTCGATTGCAAGGTGCTTCAAGTTTCCGCCTTGAACCGTCTGGTCGCAGTAAATAATCTTTCCATCCGAACTCAAAACGTTGTGGATGATGGGCTTTTTGTCCGCATTCAATCCGTAGTTTGTGTGTTCCACGATGTTGGTGACAAGCTCCAAATGATTTTCCCCGAGCGGGACGGACCCGTTTCCGCCGCCACCCGGAATGACTTGCTCCGGGGGATAATGGAAAGCAAGCAGCTGAATTCCTTGGTTGATGCTCACGTCATCGGGGTCTTCGTTTTGATAATAGAACAAGCCGTAAGCCCCGCCCATCATAAAGAAGAGCAACAAGCAAAGGGGCAAAATCAAGCGTCGCAACGATCTCATTTTGCACCTCCTTTCTGCTCCAAAACAGCCAAGAGAAGCTCTTTCACCCAACGCACCTGACGGTCGGACGACACTTTCACGCGCATCGGATAATTCGCATAGACCTTCGATTCGGACAAATCCTTGAAGATATATTTCGTGTTTTCAAATTTCTTCGGTTCAAGTCCGATATGCGCATTCAACGTCTTTCCGCGAATGGTGAGCTTGCAGACACAAACCGATCCACGCTTATAGGTCTCTCCCTTTTTGCCGCGGATGACTCTTATTTTTTCAAACGAATTGAGGAACGTCGTGATCTCTTTATAACGCGCCTTCAAGGTTTCGTTTGCAGTTCTCAACTTATATTGGAAGGATTTTGCCTTTTTAAACGATCCGAACAAATCCTTCAAATTCGTGATCGGTTCTTTTGCAACGGCAAAGCCGTTTTTGTCTGCAAGCGTTAAGATAAGTTCTTTTGCCCACGCGATCTGTCGCTTTGAAGTGAGTTTTAAGCGCATCGGATAATTTGCGTACGCTTTCGATTCAGAAACGTCCTCAAAGCGGTACTTCGTGTTTTCAAACTCCTGCGGAGAAAGCGCAAGGAATACATTGAGCGTCTTTCCGCGAATGGTCAGCTTGCAAACCGCCTTGTTCTTGCAGCGATAAGTTTCTCCTTTGAATCCACGAATTGCGCGAATCTTGTCAATGCGGCAAAGCGTCAAAACGACTTCGTCATAGGCAAACGAAGCAAGCTCTCCGCTCTGTGAGAGTTTTTCTTCGAAGGACTTGGGTTTTCCAAACGATGCAAACGGCGATTCTTTGGAAACGGCAAGCAAAACATTTGCTTCAACCGCCGTCACGGCCTGCTCATCAATGGCGCTTTCAAAAGCAACTTCCTCAGCTGGGCTTGCGTTATCTACGGGAGGAACATCCCCCTCCTCGTTGATCACGCCGATCTCAACCAATCTTGCAACCTTTTTCTTCTCGATCTTCTTTTCTGCAAACGGAACAGCAAACGTCGCAAAAATGACAATGAGCATACAGAGATATCCTGCGGGCGACTGAATGAAAGAAACGAACGTTCCGATGTACGGAATGCGCTCTCCGCGATAAATTCCGCGCATCTGTTCATACTTTACGGGGAATTTATCGGGAAGCTCATTTGCATCGCCGTGCAAGAGGAAGTGAATCTCATCGGGATGCTCTTCGTTGGGAAGCTCGATTCCGACGATTCGATGCACAAGAAGATATCCGTCGATCTCATAAAGAACGATATCTTTGACTTTCAAATCCTCAACTTTGGGAAGCTCGTGGACCACGATGAGGTCAAACGCCTGAATGTGGTCCTCAACTTCGCCTTCTTTGAGATACTTGTTGTACTCATTGACGTACGACATAGAGCCGGTCTGAACGACTTTGAGCGTGGGAATCTTTCCAATGACGGTGTTTTCGCGCACGGTAATCACAACGCCAAAGGTAAACAGCGCAAAGAAAATCAACGTAAAAAAGACAAGAGCGATCTTATCCATGATCTTGGCGATCAAAGATTGCTTTCTTGCCTGTTGCTTTTCATATTCAATTTTAAGCTTCTCATCCTCCGCGCCCAAAGCGATGAATCTGCAGTTCACTTTTACCACGTAAATGGTCATCGCAGTGAAAATGACCGTCAGGATCGCAATGACGAAGAAACATAAGAAGAATTGATATGCGCTAAAATTCTGCATCTTTTTTTCTCGTGTTTTTGGTCATCCTGCGTTCGTCGACGCAAAAAAAAGCTACGTCCCACGCGCGAAAAACGCGTGGGACTTATCAAATCAAAGTATTAAGCTTTTTGCTCAAAGGCGAGCGATTAGGAAAGAGGAACGGTGGTTGCAGTGACAAGCAAGTTCACGAAGGTGTCGCCCAAAGCGGTCTTAAACGCCTCGTACTTCTCGATCGAGTCGAGATTAAAGTCCTTCGTCAACTGAACGAGCTTTTCTTCCGTATTGATCATGGTCAACTGTACAGTGAAAACTCCGTCAACAGGCTCGCCCCACTTCAACTCGTTTGCACCGAGTTCCGTCGAATAGTTCTTCGGATGAATCGTGATCACCTGCGTCTTGTCGTACGGAACGTCAAAGATCGCGATGTTGTCGGCATTGGGCGTGGAAGGATCGTCGTACACGTGATCGGTGACAAATCCAAGATAGACGTACGTCGTCTTGCCGTTTGTCTTGATCTCTTCGCTTGCACCTGCCTTCGGCGTGAAGGTCAACAAAATCTCAGGGTAAGATCCGGCGGAATACTCAAATTTCATCTTAACGTTGTAATTCGAGTTTACAAGGTTCTCATCGTGGCTGGTCTGATCCATCGAAATTCTCGTGATGTTGGACGAAATCGCAAAATCACCGATGTTACCAGACTGCGTTGCAGACTCGAGGTAAATCGCTCTGCTGTGTTCAGACGTCGCATTGCCCTGTGCGCCCGGATAAATGAACGCTGCATACGCGCCGCCGATGGTTGCGATCAAGAAAATTGCAACGAGCAAACTTAATCTTTTCATACTTTTCTCCTTAAAATCAATTGATTTTCTCCCATCAAACACTTTCGCGTGCGCGCGAACATGTCTTTGATGAGTATCCTTATTATACTCTTGCCCACCCCCTCCGTCAAGCAATTTCCCCCTTTTTTTACTTTTTGATAAAAAAAGGCGCGGTTTTATCCCGCGCCATCCGCTTTTTTCTTGTTACGGCTCAACCTTTTCAAACAAAAACGCCGCCTTTTTCTCAAGCTTTCTGCTCGCAAGGTAAGCAAACAAGATTGCTCCGGCGTACATCAAAACCCACAAAAGCAGATCAAACACCCAAAGGAATTGCGTTCCTTCCAACATCATATTCTTCACCATCATCACGACCATCAACGCGATTCCGATTCCCATCGCGGAGAACATCGAAACGAGGCTCGCGTGGTTGTTCTTTAAGCCGTGCGCAAGCGTATCCCAATGCAAAGACGGCTTGTCAAGATCAAGGCGCACCTGAAGGCGCGTATAGCCATATCCCATGATGAAGACGAAGCCCGAAACGAGAGCTGCATCCAAAACGGAGAGCTGCATCTGCCAAATCAAAAACGGCAACGTGACGACGATCGCAATCGAATAGAAAAGCGTTCCGACGTTCGCCTTTGCCTCCACGATCTCCTCGTACGGCACGGGAAAGGTCTTCAAAAGCACGAAGGACTCCCCTTCTCGGGTAAAGGCGGAAAGCGCGGCATAGTTCATTCCCGCAATAAACATCAAGAGGAAGAAGATGGAAAGCGGCGCGCCGATCATCTTGCTCATCTCGGCCATTTCCGCCGCCGTCATTCCCTCCGCTTCCATTGTTGTCGTCATTTGCATAAAGAAGGTCATCAGCGGCGCCATCACAACGGGCATAATGCAGTAAAACGCGAGGTTGGGCGTTCGCATAATGCTCTTGAGTTCGCGGAAAAAGAGTGCCTTTTTCAAACCCGTCTCCGTAAACGTGCGCGCCTTCATCTTTTCCTCGCCACCCTCCATCTGAATGGAGAGCCCTTTCTTATATCCCAAGGAAGCAAGAAGAACTGCAAGCGACCCGGCCAAAGCGTACGTCACAAGAACGGTGAGCAATCCGCTCAATGCGCGATCGCCCAAAAGGAGAACGTCACCCAAAGCGGCGTTGAAGAACATCGCATTTGCAAGCTTTTCAAAGACGAGCAAAAGTTCATCCGAGATCTCGATCTCCCCTTGTGACGGATCAAAGGATTGCGCGTTTCCCACGAAAGACATATAAAAATAGAAGAACGCGGCGAACGCAACCACCATCAGCGCAACCGTGAGCGTGGTCTTTCCCTTCAAAAATCCGATGAAGTACATCACCGGAATGATGAGCGCAGAAGAGAGCAACAGGGGCAACAGCGGAACGAGAAGGACGGCAAGCGGCAAGAGCAGGAAGTAAAAAACGCTTCCGGATGTGACGATGCCGAACACGATGCCGCCAAGAAGCGCAATCGAGCCTGCAAACAGAAGCTCGTTGACGTAAACATACAGCAGCTTTGCGACGAAGACCGTGTGTGCGCGAACGGGCAAGGTCATCAAAAACTCGCTGTCCTTTGAGAAAAACAGCGTGCTCACCAGCATCAGCGTTCCGAAAATGAACGCAATGCCCTGCGCCAATGTGAAGATCATCGCGAAGTACGAGCGGTCCATTCCGTTCCCGTGCAGCGTTTTTGCCGCCATCCAGAATGCAGCGGTGAACATCGGGATAAAGATGATGCCGAGGATGATGAACGCGGCGATCATTCCGATCTTTGCACTCTTTGAGTACCGATTGGAAGAATCAACGCGGAATCCTTGACGGAATTGCGCTTTGACAAGGGAGAAAACTGCGGTCATTTACGCATCCTCCTTGTCGGCAGTGACTTGCAGGAAGTACTCTTCAAGGTTCTCCCCGCCCTTTTCACGAAGCTCTTCCACCGTTCCGACCTCAATGATGCGACCGTCTTTGATGATTCCGACGCGATCACAAAGCTTTTCGACCACCTCGAGAACGTGAGAGGAGAAGAAGACCGTGTTTCCCTTTGCGGCGTGTTCCTTCATCGCCTCTTTCAATTCGAAGGCAGACTGAGGATCAAGGCCGGTCATGGGCTCATCCAAGACCCAGAGCTTCGGCTCGTGAATGAGTGCACCGATGACGACGATCTTCTGCTTCATTCCGTGGGAGTACGACTTGATCTGGCGGTTGACCGCATCTTCCAGGTTGAACGCCTTCAAGAAACGGTCTGCGCGCTCTTTTCTCGCTTCCAGCGAAACGCCGTAAAGATCGGCCATAAAGTTTAAGTACTCCATGCCCGTGAGCTTATCGTATGCCGTGTGGTTATCGGGGACGAAACCGATCTCTCGCTTTGCAGCAAGTGGAGCTTTTTGAATGTCATTGCCGGCGATCTCGATCTGCCCCTCCTCGAAGCGCAGGATTCCCGTGAGCGCTTTGATGGTGGTGGTCTTTCCGGCCCCGTTTGGGCCGACAAAGCCAAAGATCTCTCCCGGGTGAAGCTCCAAACTCAAATTGTCAACCGCCTTTTTATTGCTTTTTGCATAAGTCTTTGTTAAATTTCGAATCGTTAACATACGACGTTCTCCTTTCTAATTCGTACTCTCATTTTACCATACACCACCGCAAAAACAAAGCATTTTTGTTTGATTGCCACCTGTTTGTTTTACAACTCAACTGCTAGTATGTTATAATAAAGAAAAAAGTGTCCGGAGGGGGTTATGAAATCCTTGTTCGACAACACAACTGCCGTTTTTGACGGTGCATTCGGAACGATGCTCATGCAAAAAGGGCTCGATGGACTTCCCGAGGGATATAACCTCACCAACCCGAGCGCAGTTGCTTCCATCCACCGTGCGTACGCCGAAGCAGGCGCGACGCACATTGAGGCAAACACCTTTGGCGCAAACGCCTTAAAGCTCGCAAAGCACGGCCTTTCCAACCGTGCAAAAGAAATTGCAAAAACCGGCATTCTCATCGCACGGGATGCCGCACCAAATGCCAAAATCGTTGCCACCGTCGGTTCTTGCGGCGTTTTACCCAAGCCCCTCGGGGAAGGCGATTTTGAGGCGTTTGAGCGCATTTTTTCCCTGCAACTTGAGGGCATTGCAGAAGGTTCACCCGACGGAATTCTCCTTGAGACCTTTTCTTCATTTTACGAACTGAAATGTGCCCTTCTTCTCGCAAAGAAGATTGCGCCTGAGCTTCCCGTCATCGCATCCCTTTGCTTTACCAACGGGCGAACGCTGATGGGTGCACCGTCGGAAGTTGCAATCCAAAATCTCTGCGCGTTGCCGACGTTTGCCGTCGCTTCCAACTGCGCCGGCGGAACGAAGGAATTCCTTCCTCTTTCCAAGACGTTCGCACGCGTTTCAAGCAAGCCCTTCCTTCTGATGCCGAATGCAGGAATGCCCGTTCGTGTCAACGGCGAAGTGACGTATCCTGAAAGTCCGCAGGATTTTGTTCGAGGCTTTGAAGAGATCTTCGCCTCCAACCCTGCCGCTGTCGGCGGCTGTTGCGGAACGACACCTGAACACATCCGCCTTCTTTCCGCAATCGCAAAGAACAACGTTCCCAAAGCACCCGAACCGCAACACGACTTTCTCTCCTCCGAAAGAACTCTCTTCTTCGGAACGCCAACGGAGGCAACCATCACGAATTGTGACGTGGACGACTTGTTGGATGAAGCCGAAGATTCTGCGGCGCTCAAAACGGACGTTTCTTCCCTTTCTGATGACGAGATCAAGGAGCTTCTCTTTGAATTCCAGGCAGCAAGTGCTTGTCCGCTCTGCTTCATCGCGAAAGAATCACAAAGAGAGCTTGTGGACCGCTGTTACAACGGTATCACAAAAATTGAAATCCTTTAAACAAAAAAAACACGGTGCTGTCTTCACAGTGCCGTGTTTTATTCTTGGAAGCCCGACCGAAGCTTTTCGATGATCTTTGCCTCCAGTCTTGAAACTTGGACTTGACTGACGCCGAGAGCCCGCGCGATCTCACTTTGCGTCTGATCGCGAAAGTACCGCATCAACACGATCTTCTTTTCTCGCTCGCTCAAACGTTCCATCGCGTTTTTTAAGACGATGCGGTCAATGAACGCCTCCTCGTTCTCCCCGGATGGAATTTTGTCCATCACCGTGTTGGAGCGTTCATCCGAATCGTCTGCTCGTTCAAACAAAGAGACGGGCATGCGCGCAGAGTCCATCGCAAAGACCACCTCTTGTTCGTCAATGCCGAATTTCTTTGCGATGAGCGCAAGGGGCGGATCGCCTTCATTCTGTTTCTTATATTCATCCACAAACTTATAGATGTTGATGGAGAGGAGCTTGACCGAACGAGAGACTTTGAGATATCCATCGTCGCGCAAAAATCGCTTCAACTCCCCTAAAATCATCGGCACGGCGTACGTGGAAAAACGAACGGAAAAGGAGGTGTCGAAATTGTTCACCGCCTTGACGAACCCAACACACGCCAGCTGATAGAGGTCTTCATACTCCACGCCCTTGTTGCGAAAACGGCGAATGATGCTCTTGAGAAGGGGCGCGTTGTGAACAAGCAACAGCTCTTTTGCCCCCTCATCCCCGCCTTGCGCACGCACGATGAGCGCGAGAGTCTCTTCGTGCTCTAACATCACGCACCTCCGCGCTCTTCGCCCACGATGCGCTTTGTCATCGTCACGGTCGTTCCCAGCCGCTCGTTTCGTGAGACGGAAAGAGTGTCCATAAAGGTCTGCATCACCGTGAATCCCATTCCAGAGCGCTCTTCATCGGGCTTGGTCGTGTAAAACGGCTGCATCGCTTCCTCGATGTTTTCAATGCCCACACCTTCGTCTTTGACGGCGATATGTACCGTTTTATCGCAAAGTCCTGTTTCCACCGTGACCACGCCACCTTTTTTTAAGTACGCATGCACGATGCAATTGGTCACCGCTTCGGAAATGGCGGTTTTAATATCGTTCAGTTCCTCGAGCGTGGGTGCAAGCGGAACGACAAACGCCGCAACGCACGCGCGAGCAAACGCCTCGTTTTCAGAACGGGCGTCAAATTGCAGGATCATACTGTTGTCAAACTTCATCAATTCTTCCTCCTCTCACAAGCAGATCTTTGGCATCACGCTGAAAATCCCCGACATCTCAAAAATGCGTTCCACCTGCCGCGTCGGGTTGCAAAGATAGACAGGGATTCCCCGTTTTTTCAAAATCTTATATCGCCCGAGTAACATCCCGATTCCCGTGCTATCCGCAAATGAGAGACGGGAAAGCTCAAAGAGAACGCGCTTTGGCGATTCCGTTTCCAACAGACGGTCAAGGCGATCGCGGATGCGCGTTGCGGCGCATTCGTCAAGTTCTCCGATCAATTTGATTGTCAGATCCTGTCCAATCGTGCCATACTCAACTTGCATTGTTTCCTCCTTTTCAATCAAACATCTTCCTCTCACAGCATAAAGAATTATGGACCGCGAAAAAGGGATTAAAACGTGAAAAAGGAAAAAATCCTGTCGAAATAATCTTAAAAATTTTTTGAAAAAGTTATGATTTTTTCCTTGACATTGCGCGACAAATATTGTAGTATATAAAGGCGCTGTTGATGTAGCTTCGGTTTACGGGGTGTAGCGCAGTTTGGTAGCGCACGTGGTTTGGGACCATGGGGCCGGGAGTTCGAGTCTCTTCACCCCGACCAACAACGCTTAATTTTGGATGTGGGCCTTTAGCTCAGTGGTTAGAGCGGCCGGCTCATAACCGATTGGTCTTGGGTTCGAATCCCTGAAGGCCCACCAAACATTTTAATCATATGGCCTGGTAGTTCAGTTGGTTAGAACGCTAGCCTGTCACGCTAGAGGTCGAG
>JAZNLR010000064.1:0-4478 GCA_045579195.1 Clostridia bacterium
GCTTGTCAGACGGATGACTTCATCGTCCTCTACCACAATTGCGGAGATAACATCCTCCTGATGGCAGACGACATCGCAACCATCGGCGCTGCGGCATATCACTTCGGAAATGCCGTTAACCTTGCTGATATGATTCCGCACTTCCCGGCAGACGTTCTCGTAATGGGCAACGTTGACCCTGCGGGTCAAATCTGCAACGGAACTCCTGATTCCGTTCGCGAATCCACTCTTGAGATCATGAAGAATTGCTCCCGCGCAAAGAACTTTGTCATTTCAAGCGGCTGTGACATTCCTCCCCACTCCCCGTGGAAGAACATCGACGCTTTCTTTGCAGCAGTCAAAGAGTTTAATTCTTAATTTGATAAAAAACTTCCAAAAGCACGGCTTTGCCGTGCTTTTTCTTTCCAATTGATTTGAAGTTTTCTGTTTTTATGTTAAAATAATAAAAATGACCTTTGGAAAGAATTATGAAAAACACCCTTATAAAACGGATTTTATTGATTGCGCTTGTCGTTGCGCTTGCTTTCATTGCGGTCGCGCCTTTGGAGCGCACCAAGCAAGACGCTTCCGATTGGATGTCTAACCTTTCCGATGAAACGGCGCTTGCGGCGCTTTCCATCCCGGGAACGCACGACTCCGGCGCGACTCATTCCATTGCCGACGTTGCCGGAAAATGTCAAGCGCTCTCCATCGAAGAACAGCTTAAATGCGGCGTTCGTTTTTTCGACATTCGATTGAAACTCGTCAAAGACTCGTTTCGCATCGTTCACAGCTTTGTCGATCAAAAGACCACGTTTTTGAGCGTCCTTAACGAAATGATCCGCTTCCTCGAAGAAAACCCAAGCGAGTTTTTGCTTCTCTCCATCAAGGAGGACGATGCTGCCGTTGATGCAATCGGATCATTTAACACTGTTTTGGAAACCCTTTTGCTGGAAGACGAAAGCGGCGTCATTTGCACCGACCGGCATCTCCCCAACAACGTCAAGGATGCGCGCGGAAAGATTTTCATCATCGCGCGCTACGCCGATTCCACCATTGGAATCCCCGCTTATTATGGCTGGCTCGACTCCACGTCGTTTGCCTTGGACGAGCTCTACGTTCAGGATAATTACGCCATTTCCGACGTTAAAATCAAGCTTATGGATATCCAGTCTGCGTTTTACGTTGCAAACAAAATGGAACACGCTCTCGTTCTGAATTTCACGAGCTGTTATTTGACAAGCGGCTTCCCCCCGACTTACGCCGCAACGCCCGCACGAAAAATTAACGCTTGGCTCAATCAAAATCTTTCAAGCACGCAAGGCCCGCTTGGCGTTCTCGTTTGCGACTTTATCACGTCCGAGCTCGCACAAAAAATTATCGGGAGGAATTTCGCATGAAAAAGTGTTCTTGGCTGATCAATCTGTTTGTTGCCGCTCTCATTTCCCTGGTTGGGCTTGTCTTTCTCTTTCTTGAAGGACGACTTTTGCTCTCGGGAGATTGGCTTTTGCACGAGATGAAGTTGCTTGCATTCTTCCAATATCTCTTCAAAACCGCCCTTGCTGCTTTTTGCTTACTTGTCGGCATTCGCGTTTTTATCAAGAAAGACAAATGCTTTCTCTTTGAAAGCATCGTGATTCTTGCCGCTTGCGTTGCAATGGCTCCCTTTATCACGAACGGTTTTCCCCTTTACTTCATCGCCTTGGCAACCGTTTTTATTCTTTCGAACCTGTTTGTCTTTTTGGGAAAACGTCGAGCCTGACAATCTTCAACCGACGCACTTTCCTTCGTTTACCGAAACTACTCAATTTTTAGGAGAACTGCCTTGAAACAAAAGCATCGCGCACATTATCTTAAAAACACGTTGTTCCCTTGCCTTTTCTTTTCCTCCGCGACAGGAATTTTGACGGCACTTGTGATTTTTCTCTTTCGCATTGTCGCAAACAACGTCATCTCCTTTTCGGAAAAGGTCTATGCCTTTGTTCGAACAAATCCGATCTATCTTCCCTTGCTGATCCTGGGCGCAGTTGTAATCGGAATTTTGGCCGCATTATTGCTGAAAGTTGAACCATCCTGCCAAGGTGGCGGAATCCCGACTTCGATTGCCATCTTGCGCGGTTTAATCACGTTCCGCTGGCTTAGAAACATCTTTACGCTCTTCTTCTCCGCCATGCTCACCTACCTCGTCGGTGTTCCGCTCGGTAACGAAGGCCCAAGTGTTCAAATCGGAACAGCGCTCGGCCGAGGAAGCATCCGAATGCTTACGAGAAAAGAAAGTGCGTGGGATCGCTATACGATGACCGGTGGTGCATGCGCAGGTTTTGCCGCAGCAACGGGCGCTCCGGTGAGCGGAATTTTCTTCGCATTGGAAGAAGCGCATCGCCGCCTCTCCCCGATGATTATTCTTTCCGCCGCAACCACCGTGTGTTTCTGTCAGGTGACAACAAATGCACTTTGCTCCCTCTTTGAAATTTCATCAAAACCGTTTGCCGTAATCTTGACTGCGACGCTTTCTATGCGCTTTATCTGGGTTGCGTTGATCGTCGGAATCATCTGTGCAATTTTTGCCGTCATCTTCACCAAGGCGCACGCAAAAATATTCAAGCTCTTTGACGAAAAGATTTCCTCCGTTCCTCTGTGGATCAAAATCGGGCTCATTTTCGGGCTCGTTGCAATCATCGGTTTCTTTTCCGCAGACATTTTGGGAACCGGTCATCACGTCGTTGAAAACATGTTGGAGCGAAAAGGGATTTGGTATCTTATCTTAATTACGCTCTTTGCAAAAGCAATTCTCTTGCTGATTTCCAACAATGCAGGAATCACAGGCGGACTCTTCCTTCCCAGCCTCGCATTTGGCGCTATGCTCGGTGCTCTCTCCGCGGAAGGTCTTATTGCAATCAATCTCATTCCGGAAGAATATTACCCCGTTTTGGTCGTCATAGGAATCGCCTCTTTCCTCTCGGCATCCTCAAGAACGCCGCTGACCGCAATCGTCTTCTCCATCGAGGCATTCGGAGCACTTTCCAACGTGCTTTCGATCGTAATCGGCGTTACGGTTGCATATCTTGCCATCGAACTTCTCGGCGTTCATTCCTTCACGGAAACCCTCGTTGAAATCAAGGCGTACAAAGCGAACAAAGACAAACACGCATCCGTTGAGAACGTTCAATACACCGTTCAACCGGACGCCTTTGTGGTCGGAAGAGAAATTCGCGATCTCCTCTTGCCGCCAACCTGTGTCGTTCTTTCGGTCAAACGCGTGAAAGAGACACACACGCAAACGATTGCCGCCGGCGACATTCTCTCCTTGCACTATAAAACGTACGACAACGAACACACAACGCGCCTTCTTGAAGCGCTCTTTGGCGCGCAGGAAAAGACGACCAAGCTTGATCATTTTTCGGAAGAAGAGGACGACCTCATTCCCGACCTATAATCCATCGAAAATTTGCAAGAAAAAAAGCACGGCATGCCGTGCTTTTCTTTTTTATTCTTTATCAATGGTCAGCGTGTCAAAGACGTTGCCGTTCTTATCGATTGCCTGAAGCTCAAAGCGCCAGGGCGAAACGGCGACGTGAACAAAGTTCGGATGTCCCGCGATCTTCGCAGCATACCCGTTCGATTTTTCACGCAACCAATGTTCGCAGTCCTCAAAACCGCCAATGAGAATATAGCGGATTCCATCCTTCACGATCTTGCCGCCGCGAATCGGATGGGAGCGCTCGTAAACAATGGCGTGTGAGTTAAAAACAATGTCCACGTTGTACTTCTCGATGATCGGGCAAATTGCTTCCTGAAGCTCGCGATCATCCCAAACGGCCGAAGTGTACGGCGGGAAGTGGAAAACGACAAAATTCCACCTCGCAGTGGACTTTGCAAGATCTTCTTCCATAAACTTGATCTGATCACAAGTTGCAAGATCCTTGCGAAGAACGGGAATATAGCCATCCTTTTCATCGCTGGTGATTGCGGTGTACATCTCGGGCGCATCCAAAACGCAGAAATGCGCACAGCCATAGTCAAACGAATAATAGCGGTTAAAATCGTAGTACTTATGGAACAGGTCGTATGCCTTATAATCCTCTTCACAGCTGATATACCCCTGCCACAGCTCATGATTTCCAACACAGGGATAAAGCGGCGTGTTCTTCAACAAACGCTCCAGTGGATTGAAAACGTAAAAATTCCAATCGTACTCCGTTCTTCCGTTGCAACAAAGATCGCCAACTGACAAAATAAAGTCGGGATGCTCTCTGCGAATCTGCTCAACCAGCGGTGCTGTGTTCGGAAGCTGTCTGTTTCCAAGACCTCCGTGCTCCGCGATGAGAACGAACTTGACCGCGGCATCGCTTTCAGGCGCAGTGCGGAAAATACTCTTGCCGCACGGCGTATTATAGTTCCCTTCCGTCACTTCCACCTCATATGCATACGTACATCCGGGCAAAAGCCCCTCAACACGGACTTTATGCAGCGTGTTTGCAGAGCTGAAGATCTCAATC
>JAZNLR010000065.1:0-55898 GCA_045579195.1 Clostridia bacterium
CGCAAAGGTGAGCGCAGGAAGAACGGAAAAGACGATGAAGAGTTTTCCGCCGACGCACGGGACTTCATGTTTTTTTGCCTGAACGTGGAAGATGATGGCAAGAGTCAAGGAAAAGACTGTAATTGCGGCATACGCAATGCCGCCAATGATGAGAACGATGATCGCAAGATAGATTCCAAGAGCAAATTGCAGGTTGTCCGTCGGGGTCAAGAGGGTGTCAAGGAATGAAATGAGCAGAAAGGCGGTCACAAGCGCGTATAGGACGGCGATGACGATGCGGAATGCGCGAACAGGTTTTGTCATAGCGATGCTCCTTGTTAAATGATATGAAAGAGGATGCCCCGATTTTTCGGAGATAAACCTCTCAGCCTTTGAGGCGGCGTACGAAATAGCGTCCGATCTTTTCGAGGTACACAAGGGTGTCGAAGACGAGCTCTTTGGGAACGTTGTTCAGCGTGCAGACCTCAAAGACGAAATCTCCTTGGTATTCGACCTCGCGGAGGGCTTCGATGATGGGCTCCCACTGAATCTTTCCCTGGAAGGGAATCTCATGGAGGTCATTTTGACGGTCGTTGTCGTGAACGTGCAGGGCGAAGAGTCTGCCTTTTCCAAGCTCGCGGATCATTGCCGCGGCACCTCTTGCAACGTTTCGCATCTCTGCGTGGCCGATGTCAACACATCCGCCGAAGAAGGAGCTTGCCATGCGGTCGACGTTTGCGGCAAAATCTCCTTCGCCCGAGCAGGAAGCGGTGAAGGCGATCTTGTTTACGGGGTCCCATTCCCACATGTTTTCAGTCGCGATGCGAACGTTCTTTTCGATCGCAAGTGGGAGAAGATGATCAAAGAGTTTGGTCGCGTTTTCCTCGGGAGTAAAGGCGTTGTCGGGGTGGATGACGAGGACTCGACAGCCCAAGACACTTGCAATCTCAATGGCGCGCTTTAATGTGGAAAGCTCCATTTTCATGCTGGGGAAGGGGGCGTGCGCTTGAACGCATGGAAGGTTGTAAGCATCCGCCGTGCGACGAAGCTCAGTTGCGTAAGCAAGCCAGTCATCGCCGTTTAAGGGATTGCCTTCGTTGGGCAGATCAAACATTGAGAAATCATAGGCGTCAAACCCTGCCTTTGCGATCATTTCGATTGCCTCTTTTTCTCCAAATCGCCACTTTAATTGGTCCGTGTTAGTTGCCAAAAGCATGGTTATTTTTCTCCTTTTGAATTTATTTTCATTCTAACGTATTTCGCGTGTGTTGTCAATGGAAAGTGTATTTTTTGCACTAAGAAAGTGGCATTTGTTCACTGTTTTTGAGAGGAAATATGGTAAAATAAAGAGGGTGGGAGACCACCGAAAACAGCAAGAAAAAAGCGGCGGTCGGGTCGCTTTTTTTCGCGCGCTTTTTAGAAAAATCGGAGGGGAAACATGAAACAGGAGAAAAGGAGGGTGTGCGTATGAGCGAAATTTCCATCGTGATTGCAGCGCTTGCTGGCGTTGTGAGTGTGGTGGCGTTTTTCATTGCGCGCGCCAAGGAAAAATTCCGTGACGGAAACGAGCACGGGGAACTCTTTTCGGACGTGAAGTACGTCAAGCGAAGGGTGGATGACGTCCTTTTGGAAAGTAAGGACACGAACAAGCGCCTTGATGCGCTCACAGAGCGGCTTGCGAAGGTGGAGGAGAGCGCAAAGTCTGCGCACAGGCGCATTGATGAATGGATTTTAAGGGGGAAAGAAGGATGAAGGAAATTTGGATGGAGCTTTTGTGCACCGTCATCACAGGGGTGCTTGTTCCGCTTTGCGTGACGGCGCTCGGGGCACTCGTTCGCTTTTTGAAGAGCAAGACCGAGAGCGAAAAGACGAAAACTGCGCTCTCGTCTGCAAGCGAAGTTGTCAAGGAAACCGTGCTGGAAGTTGCGCAAGTTTTCGTGGATGACTTGAAAAAAGAGGGTGTGTTTGACGAAAGTGCGAAAAAAGAGGCAATGAGCCTTGCAAAAGAAAAGGCAAGAGTGCGCATTCTTCCGGAAGTTCAGACGCTGATCACCGCGCTGTATGGGGACTTTGAAAGCTGGCTTTTGATGAAGATCGAGGCGAGCGTCGCAAAAGAGAAAGCGTAAAAAGAGAAGCCGTCCGTCCGTTGTTTTATGGGCGGACGTGCAGATTTTGTCGAAAGAGAGAAAATGCGTGCAAGAAAGATGAAAATCTTGTGAAATTCCACAGCCTTGCTGTCTTACAACTTGACACACTGTGAAGAAAAAAGATATGATAAGATGGAACATTGAGAATGAGTGAGGCAGAATATGTTAGAGCTAAAAGGAATCACAAAACAGTATCAGGCGGGCGACCAGGTTGTTGATGCGTTGAAGGGGATTGACCTTTGCTTCCGAGAGAACGAGTTTGTTTCCATTCTCGGTCCTTCGGGATGCGGAAAAACCACTCTTTTGAACTTGATCGGTGGATTGGACCGCTATACGGACGGAGATCTCATCATCAACGGAAAGTCCACGAAGGACTTCCGCGATGCGGATTGGGATGCATACCGCAATCACTCCATCGGCTTCGTCTTCCAGACGTATAACCTCATCCCACATCAGAGCGTCCTTGCGAACGTCGAGCTTGCGCTGACGCTGTCGGGTGTTTCCGCAGAGGAGAGAAAGCGCCGCGCAACCGAAGCGCTTGCTCGCGTCGGTCTTGCCGATCAAGTGAAGAAACGCCCCAATCAGCTCTCGGGCGGACAGATGCAGCGTGTTGCCATTGCAAGAGCGCTTGTCAACAACCCGGACATCATCCTTGCAGACGAGCCCACGGGCGCGTTGGACAGCGAAACCAGCGTTCAGGTTATGGAGATTTTGAAAGAGGTTGCAAAAGACCGCCTGGTCATCATGGTCACGCACAACCCTGAGCTTGCCGAGAAGTACTCCACGCGCATCGTGCGCATGCTGGACGGCCTTGTCACATCGGATGATGCACCTCTTGGCAAGGATGAGTACGCAAAAGAGCAGGCGGCGGATGAAGCCAAGCAAAAGGCTGACCGCGCAAAGAAGAAAAAACGCAAGGAGAAACGGCCGTCAATGTCCTTCTTCACGGCATTTGGCCTTTCCTTGAAAAACTTGTTCACAAAGAAGGGAAGAACGATGCTCACCTCGTTTGCAGGCAGCATCGGTATCATCGGAATCGCTTTGATTTACGCGGTTTCACAGGGTATGACGTCGTACATCGACTTCGTGCAGGAAGAAACCCTGTCCTCTTACCCTTTGGTGTTGGAATCTGAGCACACCGACCTTGCATCTTTGATGCAATCCTTCATGGAGGCGGCAGTTGGGGACAGTGAACATAGCGGAGAGGATGCGGTTTACGAAAAGACCGCGCTCTATGACCTCGTGAACGCCCTCAACAACCGTGAGGTCAAACAAAACGACCTCTCTGCGTTTAAGACCCACATCGATGCGGAGAAGCTGAAAGAGGATTCGCTTTTGGGAAAGGCTCTGTCAGGCGTGCATTATTCTTATGACCTCAATCTGCTGACGTACACAAAGAGTGTGGACGGAACAATCATCCTTTCGGACACGCAGGCGTTGATTGCAGACCTACTTGCAAAGAACTTCGGTGCGATGTTAAGCTCAATGGGCGCGATGAGCGTTGCATCTTCGATGCCTACGCCGATGATGACGCTCTGGCAAGAGATGTTACCCGGCCTTGACGGTGCGTGTGTCAATCCGCTCATCGAGAAGCAATATGAGATGCTGACCGAAGACGGAAGATGGCCGAATGCATATAACGAGATCGTTCTTGTTGTGGACGAAAACAACGAGATTGACGATATGACCCTCTATGCCCTTGGCTTAAAGAGCAGGGAGGAGATGGAAGGGATCATCAATTCTGTCTTCAACGGGAAACAGCCCGAGAAGGCAGAGAACAGCTGGTCGTTTGAAGAGCTTGTCGGTATGGAATTCAAGGTTATCCCCAACGCCGCACGCTTTCAGAAGAACGAGCAGACCGGTCTTTATGAAGACCGCAGCACGACACAGGCCGGCCTTGACATCCTTTATCGCAACGAGGGGATCAATTTGAAAATCACGGGAATCGTGCGCCCGAATGAGGATTCGATTTCTCACGTTTTGAGCGGAACGATCGCGTATACTTATAAACTCACCGAAAAGGTTGTCGAAAAGTCAAAGGAAGCAAACGCGCTCATTGCGCAGCTTGACAATCCGAACAGCGACATCTTCACGGGGCTTCCGTTCAAGGAGGCGAGCGCGAATTATACTGACGCACAAAAAGCGGCGCTCTTCACAGAGTTTTTGGAGTACACCGACGACGCAGAGAAAGCAGAGCTGTTCATTCGCATCTCTTGCATTCCGAGCGAGCAGATCCTGTCGATGGCGATCCAGCAGGCAAATATGCAGTATCCCACGAGAGAGGCGCGTGAAGGTGTTCTCGCGGCAGGTCTTGCAAGCAGCACGGGTATGAGCGAGAGCGACATCCGTGGATACTTGACGGAAATGACCGATGAGGAGATCGAGGAGCTGTTCCTGGCATCCGTCGTTGATCTTGCAACTAAAAATTACGCAACCGCAACGAGAAAACAGATCGAATCGACCACCACTGAAGAACAGCGCGTTGCCGCGCTTCTTGCCGCAGCGCCCAATTACACCGAAGAACAGCGTGCAAGGTTCTATGACGAGGCGATGGAGTTCTCCGAGTCGAGTTATAACGCGAACTTGCGCCGCTTAGGGTACGTCGATCTGGACGTTCCTTCCGCCATCAACCTTTACGCCGCGACTTTTGAGAGTAAGGACATCATTGAGGAGGCGATCGCGGAGTACAACAAGGGCGTGGAAGAGGAGCAGCGCATTGCGTACACCGATTACGTGGGCATTATGATGTCATCCATCACGACCATCATTGACGTCATCACGTACGTTCTCATTGCGTTTGTCGCAATCTCTCTCGTTGTTTCTTCCATCATGATCGGCGTCATCACGCTCATCTCGGTTCAGGAGAGGACGAAAGAGATCGGAATCCTGCGCGCGATCGGTGCTTCCAAGAAGAACGTTTCTTCCGTCTTCAATGCGGAGACCGTCATCATTGGATTTACGTCAGGAGCGCTCGGCGTTTTGATTACGTACTTACTCTGCATTCCCATCAACCTCATCTTGCATGCGCTCACGGGCATCATGAATCTGAATGCAGTGTTGCCCCTTCCCGTCGCGCTCATCCTCATTGGCATCAGCATGATTTTAACGCTGTTTGCCGGTATCATTCCGTCCCGTTCGGCGGCAAAGAAAGACCCCGTCGTTGCGCTTCGCACGGAATAAGAAAAATCAACCGAAAGCTGCCCGCTTTGCAAGTTTGCAAAGTGGGCTTTTCTTTTGTTTCGGCAGGCATTCCTTGACTTTTGCGCTATTATAAGGTATAATAAATTGATTAAAATGGGAAAGTGGTGTAGTTTGCCAACTTTTCGAGAAAATGAAGATTAAGTACAAGGAGTATTTTGGAATATGGCAACGAAGTTTTTTACGTCTGAAAGCGTGACGGAAGGGCATCCCGATAAGATCTGTGATCAGATTTCGGATGCGGTTTTGGATGAGATCCTCGCAAACGACAAGAGTGCGCGCGTTGCGTGTGAAACCTGCGTCACGACCGGTCTTGTTCTCGTGATGGGAGAGATCACGACGGATTGCTACGTGGACATTCAGTCCATCGTTCGAAAGACCATTTCGGACATTGGATATACCCGTGCGAAGTACGGCTTCGATGCAAACACTTGCGGTGTGATCGTCTCTTTGAAAGAGCAATCTCCCGACATCGCGATGGGCGTTGATGCGTCCGTCGAGAAGAAGTCGGGCGGTGACGTTGCCGACACGTTTGGCGCAGGCGATCAAGGAATGATGTTCGGCTATGCCTGCGACGAGACGGAGGAATTGATGCCTCTGCCCATTTCGCTTGCGCACAAGCTGACGAGAAGACTTTCGAGCGCAAGAAAGAGCGGTGAGCTTGCATATCTCCGTCCGGATGGAAAGAGCCAGGTTACCGTGGAGTACCGCGATGGAATTCCTGCGCGCGTTGACACGGTCGTCATCTCCACGCAGCATGCGGCAGAAGTGGACAGTGAGACCATCCGCAAAGACGTCATTGAGCACGTCATTAAGACGGAGATTCCCGCAGAATTGCTTGATGAGAAGACCAAGTTTTTCGTCAACCCGACGGGCAGATTTGAGATCGGTGGCCCTCAGGGGGACAGCGGTTTGACGGGCAGAAAGATCATTGTCGACACATATGGCGGATATTGCCCGCACGGCGGCGGTGCGTTCTCGGGCAAGGACCCGACGAAGGTAGACCGCTCTGCGGCGTATATGGCGCGCTATATCGCAAAGAACGTCGTTGCGGCAGGCCTTGCGAAGAAGTGTGAAATCGAAATTGCGTACGCAATCGGTGTTGCACGGCCCGTTTCGGTTTACGTCGACACGCAGGGAACGGGCGTTCTCTCGGACGAGCGTCTCTCCGAGATCATTGCGGAAAACTTTGACCTCCGCCCGTACGCAATCATCGAAAAGCTTGACCTTCTCCGCCCCATCTACCGCGAGACCGCGGCATACGGACACTTCGGAAATCCCGCCTTCCCGTGGGAACAGACCGATATGGCAGAGACGCTCAAGAAGTACGCAAAATAAGGAAAACAAGTTTGTCTGAAAGGGGAGTTTTCGCAAAATGCTGTTAAAGGGCACTGTTGAAAACATCATCTTCCGCAACGAGGACAACTGTTACACCGTCTTGGAAATGGAGTGTAACGGCTTGGTGACGCTCACGGGCACGTTCCCCGTGATCAATCAGGGGGATTCCATCGAAGTGGAAGGGGAATTCAAAATGGGAAAGTATGGCGAACAGTTCGTCGTCTCTTCCGTGCGCATTCTCACGCCCGATACCCCCGAAAGTATTGAGAAATTTTTGGCAAGCGGTCTCTTTAAGGGCATTGGAGAGGTCACTGCCTATATGCTGGTCAAGCAGTTTGGGAAAGACACGCTTGACGTCATTGAAAATCATCCCGATCGCCTGACTCTTGTTCGAGGCATCGGCGCGCGCAAGGCGGCGGAGATCGCAGAGACATACCGCGAGGTGCGCGAGCTTCAGGAAACGGTGATGTTCCTTCAGGAACGCGGTGTGACGGTTGGCCTTGCACTCCGAATCTACAAAACTTACCGCGAAAAGACCGTTGACGTCTTGAAAAAGAATCCATACCGCTTGGTGGATGACGTGGACGGCGTTGGCTTCCGCACGGCAGACGTGCTTGCGGAAAAGCTCGGGTTCGACACAAAGAGCGATTTCCGCCTGCGTGCAGGCATCGTGTACGTCTTACAAAGCGTTGCGTCGCAAGAGGGATCGACGTGTATGCCGTTTGCTGAGCTCGTCACACGGAGCGCAAACGTCTTGAGAACCCCTGTGGAAGAGTTTGAAAGCAATGCGGAGCGCATCCTTTCGGACTTGAAACTGGAAGGGCACGTTCGCGAGATCGAGAAAAACGGCGTGCGGATCTTTGCGCAGTCTTCCGTGTGGCACACAGAGCGCTCCCTTGCCCAGCGCCTTTCCGCGCTCTCGGAGAACACGACTGAGCTCTTTGCGGACATCGATTGGCACGTGACAGAATATGAACGGGTCAACGGAATCGAACTTCACGAAAAACAGAAAGAGGCGATTTCCTCGTGCTGTAAAGCAGGTGTTTCCGTGATCACGGGCGGCCCCGGAACGGGAAAGACCACCATCATCCGTTGCATCTTGAGCGTCTTCCGCGCAATGGGCTTAAAGACCGCGTTGCTTGCGCCCACGGGGCGTGCCGCAAAACGCCTTGCCGAAACGACGGGAGAGGAAGCAAGCACCATCCACAGAATGCTTGACCTCGACTTCAAGAACGGTAAGGGCAATTTTACTTATAACGAAAACAACAAACTGCCTCACTCTGCGATCATCGTGGATGAGGTGAGTATGACGGATATTTACGTGATGAACGCACTCCTTCGCGCAGTTAAGGACGGCGCGCGCCTCATTTTGGTTGGGGATCGCGACCAGCTTCCCTCCGTGGGCGCGGGGAACGTTCTTTCGGACACCATTGCATCCGGGATGGTTAACACCGTCTGCTTGACGGAGGTATACCGCCAGGGTAAAGAGAGTTTGATCATCACAAATGCACACCGCATCAACAGCGGAGAGATGCCCTTGTTGACCAATCGGGACACCGATTTCTTCTTTGATTCGCAATCTGACCAAAAAGAGATGCTCAAGCGCGTCTTGGAGATGGTGACCATCACCGTTCCGCGGTATGCCTCGGTGAGCTCGTCGGATATTCAGGTTCTTGCGCCGATGAAAAAGGGATTGTGTGGCGTGGAAAACCTCAATCGCTGTCTTCAAGAGGTCTTGAACGGACGCGAGCCCGGCAAGGGGGAGTTCCTCTACGAGGGGATGATCTTCCGTGAAGGAGATCGTGTGATGCACACAACCAACGATTATCAGCTGGAGTGGACACGCGTTCGCGGCGCACGCCAGGAGTTCGGTCAAGGCGTTTTCAACGGGGACATCGGTCGCATTGAGCTTATCAATCGCGCGGAGGGCGAGCTCGTCGTCGAGTTTGAGGACGGCCGCATCGTGCGGTATACCGAAGCGGAGCTTTCCGAGCTCACGCTGTCGTACGCAATCAGCGTGCACAAGAGCCAAGGGTGCGAATTTGATGTCGTCATCATTCCTGTCACGGGAGGGCATCCCGGGCTGTTCACTCGAAATCTTCTTTACACCGCAGTTACCCGCGCAAAGAAGATGGTGGTTTTGGTGGGTGAAAAGTATAACGTCAAGCGTATGGTCGACAACAATTACGTCGAGAAGAGATATACCCTTCTTCGCGAGTTTCTCACGGGAGAGATCCTATGAGCGTGCTTGCAAAATTGAAAGAGCTCCTTTTCCCTGAAGGGTTTTCCTGTGCCGTTTGTGGGCGAGAGATCCGAGAGGGAAAGCACCTCTGTTACGATTGCAAAATTACGTTGCCGTATAACGACAAACAACGCTGTGTTAAGTGCGGTCGGGCGATCGATTCCTTTTCGAAGCTCTGCCTTCTCTGCAAGGGGAACGAGATCCTCTTTGACCGCGCGTACGCTCCGTTCCGCTATGAAGCGCCTGTTGACCTCCTTGTGCAACGGTTCAAGTATGGCGGGGAACGACATCTTGCGACGGTTTTCGCGGAATATCTCGTCGGAGAGTTCTTGCAGGCGGGCATTGCGTGTGATATCATAACCTTTGTTCCCATGACTGCGCGTTCTCAAAAGGCGCGTGGATATAATCAGTCGGAAGAGCTCGCAAGAGAGCTTGCAAAGAGGCTGAGCCTTCCTTGTGAGGGAGTTCTTTGCAAGGTTCGTGAAACCGAGCGCCAGGCAACGTTGGGGTTTGACGCCCGTTCCGAAAACTTGCAGGGTGCGATCGTCTGCGAAGGAGAGGTCAAGGGGAAGCACGTGCTTCTCATCGACGACGTTTTGACAACGGGAGCGACCGCATCTGTGTGTGCGGCGGCATTGAAAAAGAAAAAGGCTGCAAAGGTGAGCGTTTTAACCGTCGCTTCCACCGTGCGGCGTGTACAATAAGATCTTCGGCAGTTTGCCGAAAAACAGGAGACTTGAAATGGGACTTATTAAATTCATTCTCGAATCTGACAACCGAAGAAATTTGAAGCGCCTTGAGAAAATGGCGCAGAAGATCGATGCAATGAGCGCAACGTACGAGAAGATGACCGATGCGGAGCTTCAAGGGCAGACAGCGCTCTTGAAGGCGCGCCTTGCAAACGGAGAAACGCTGGATGACATCCTGCCCGAGGCGTTTGCGACCTGCCGTGAGGCGAGCGCACGCGTTCTTGGAATGAAGCCTTTCTTCGTTCAGTTGGTGGGAGGAATTTCCCTCCATCAGGGGCGCGTTGCCGAGATGAAGACGGGTGAAGGAAAGACCCTCGTTGCGACTTTGCCGGCTTACCTGAACGCACTTTCCGGAAACGGCGTTCACGTCGTCACCGTCAATGATTATCTTGCAAAGCACCAGGCGGAGTGGATGGGAAAACTCTATAATTTCCTCGGCCTTTCTGTGGGCGTTATCGTTCCCATGATGGAGACAGAAGAACGCAGAGCAGCTTACGCCTGTGACATTACGTATGCAACCAACAACGAGCTTGGGTTTGATTATCTTCGCGACAACCTCTGCGTGAACCTTGAGGATAAGACCCAGCGCGGCCTTAACTTCGCCATTGTGGATGAGGTAGACTCCATCCTCATCGATGAGGCGAGAACGCCGCTCATCATTTCGGGGAGAGGCGGCGAATCCTCCGAGCTTTATGTGAAAAGTGACCGCTTCGTTAAGACTCTCGTCAAAGATGAAGACTTCGAGCTTGACGAAAAGGAAATACAGGTGCATATCACCGAAAGCGGTGTTGCAAAGGCAGAGAAATTCTTTGGCCTTGACGATCTTTCCGACGTTGAGAACACCGATTTGAACCACAACATTCAGCAGGCACTGAAAGCAAACCACATCTTCCATCGCGATGCAGATTACATCGTTGAGGACAAAGAGGTCATCATCGTTGACGAGTTCACGGGCCGCTTGATGATCGGCCGTCGCTATTCGGACGGGCTGCATCAGGCAATTGAGGCAAAGGAAGGCGTTCCTGTTCGCGCGGAGAACAAAACGGTTGCAACCATCACGTTCCAGAACCTCTTCCGCCTTTATAAGAAGTTGTCGGGTATGACGGGAACGGCGAAGACCGAAGAAGAGGAATTCAACAACATTTACGGATTGGACGTCACCGTGATCCCCACGAATCTTCCGATGATCCGCGTGGATGAAAACGACGTGATCTATCCGACGCGCGTTGGAAAACTCAATGCCGTCATCAAAGAAATTCAAGAGATCCATGCAACGGGAAGGCCCATTCTCGTCGGAACGACCACGGTCGAAGCTTCGGAAGAGATTTCGGCATTGCTTTTGAAGAGCAAGATCAAGCACAACGTCCTTAACGCGAAGAATCACGCAAAAGAGGCAGAGATCGTTGCTCAGGCAGGTCGCCTGGGAAGCGTCACCATCGCGACCAACATGGCTGGCCGCGGAACGGATATTCTGCTCGGCGGAAATCCGGAATTTTTGGCAAAGCGTCAGCTTCTTGACCATCAGGCAGACCCCGAAAAGCTGAGCGTTGCAATGTCTTTTATGGCAACGGACGACGAGGAAACGTTGGAACTTCGTGAAAAGTTCCACGAGCTTGTCGCAAATTTTAAGAAGGACACCGATGAAGACAAGAAGAAAGTCGTTGAGCTTGGTGGCCTTCACATCATCGGAACGGAGCGTCACGAGTCACGTCGAATTGACAATCAGCTTCGTGGCCGTGCGGGAAGACAGGGAGACCCAGGATCTTCCAGATTTTATATCTCCTTGGAAGACGACCTTGCCCGTCGCTTCGGCGGAGAGCAGATGCAACGCGTTTACGAGGCGTTTAAGCTGGATGACAACGATCCTATTTCGCTCGGCATCTTGACCAAGCGCATCGAGGGCGCACAGCAGACCATCGAGGGCAGAAACTTTGGGATTCGAAAACATATTTTGGAATATGACGACGTGATGAACAAACAGCGCGCCGTGATGTATGCCGAGCGCGATAAGGTGCTTGCGGGAACGGATATCCACGGCGAGATCGTTGGAATGATCAAGCAGCATCTTGACCTCGTTTTCAACGCAAGCACGGACGGAAAGAACCCCGACATCAAGTCGTGGAACTTCGATGAGATCAACCGTGACCTTGAGGAATTCTTCCTCCCGGCAGGGACGGGCTATATCACGCGCGAAATGGCGGAGCAGATGAATGTTCCCGAAATTTACGACGCGCTTGAAAAACACATTCTTGAAGAGTATGAGGAGCGTGTCAAAGCGTACGAAGAGCAGGGCGTGGAGTTCAAAAAGGCAGAGCGCAACGTTTTGCTTTGGGTAATTGACAGACAGTGGACGGACCACATTGACGCGATGGATCAGCTTCGCAGAAGCATCGGACTTCGCGCATATGGTCAGCATGACCCCGTCGTTGCCTATAAACAAGAGGGCTTCGAGATGTTTGAAGATATGACTCTCCGCATCCGTGAGGAGACGGTCAAAACGCTGATGAAGGCGCGCTTCAACGTCATCCCTGAGCGCAAGCAGAGCGTCAGCAACATTCAGGCGGGTCAGGAAGGGCAGCAGCAAAGGGGCGGACGGGCAAAGAGCCAGAAGACGGTGGGAAGAAACGACCCGTGTCCGTGCGGAAGCGGCAAGAAGTTTAAGCATTGCTGTGGACGATAAATAAGAAAGAAAACAAATCAAAAGGAGCAACGTTATGCAGACTGATGAATTGAAATTTAAGCTCAAAGGACTCTTTGAGACTCTGAACCAGGCAGGAAACTCTCTTTGACATCGCCAAGTTGGAATCCGAATTGGCAGAACTGAAAGAACAACAGGAAGATCCCGAGCTTTGGAACGATATGAAAAAGGCGCAGGCCATCAACAAAAAGGCGGCGGCGGTCTCTTCCAAGATTGAAGAATTCAAGAAGCTCTCTTCCCTCTATGAGGAGACGAAGGGGCTTTTGGAGCTCGCAGAAGAGGCGGAAGACGACAGTCTGATTCCCGAAATCGAAAGCGAGATCCTCACGCTGGAGCGCGACCTTGATCATCTGATGCTCAAGACGCTGCTTCGCGGAAAGTACGATGCGAACAACGCCATTCTCACCCTGCATGCAGGCGCTGGCGGAACGGAGGCTTGTGATTGGACGAGCATCTTATACCGCATGTACAGCCGATATGCAGAGCGTAACGGGTATACCGTCACGGAGCTTGATAAGCTGGATGGTGACGAGGCGGGCATCAAGAGCGTCACGTTCACCGTTGAGGGAGAAAATGCGTATGGATACCTGCGCGCGGAAAAGGGCGTTCACCGCCTAGTGCGCATCTCGCCGTTTGACTCCAACGCGAGAAGGCACACTTCGTTCGCATCCCTGGAAGTTATGCCCGAAATTGAAGAGGCGGGGGACATCGTCATTCGCCCGGAAGAGCTGAAAGTGGACACTTATCGTTCGAGCGGAGCGGGTGGACAGCACGTCAACAAGACGGAATCTGCAATCCGCATTACGCACTTACCAACAGGTATTATCGTTGCCTGCCAGAATGAGCGCTCACAGATTCAGAACCGCGAGCAAGCGATGAAAATGCTGTACTCCAAGTTGGTCGAGAAGCGTGAGCGTGAACAGATGGAAGAGGCGCAGAGCATTCAGGGCCAGCTTAAAAAGATCGAGTGGGGAAGTCAGATCCGAAGCTACGTCTTCCAGCCGTATACGATGGTCAAAGATCACAGAACGGGCTTTGAAACGGGAAATATCACCGCCGTGATGGACGGCGATATCGAAGGATTTATCTATGATTACCTCAGAAAGAGCTGAGACCTTTTTCGAGCGAACCAAACGCCGCGCAAGTGAGAGCCGAAAAAAGGATGAGATCGTGATTTTGGGAATCGAATCCTCCTGCGATGAGACGGCGGCATCTATCGTTGTAAACGGTCGTAAGGTGGAAAGCTCGGTCATTTCCACCCAGATTGACATCCATAAGCGCTTTGGCGGTGTCGTCCCTGAAATTGCAAGTCGAAACCACACGATGCAACTCTGTTCGGTGGTTACGCGTGCGCTTGAGGACGCAGGAAGAACCCTTGCGGACGTGGATGCGATCGCGGTGACAAAGGGTGCAGGCTTGGTGGGCGCACTTCTTGCGGGAATCAGCTTTGCCAAAGGTCTTGCGTTTGCGAACGGCATTCCGCTCGTTGGGGTCAATCACATCCGCGGCCATATCGCCGCAAATTACATCGAGGATGCGTCGTTAGAGCCGCCATTCTTGTGCTTGCTTGCAAGCGGAGGGCACACAGCGATCCTGCGCGTGGATGATTACGCAAAGCATACTCTCATCGGAACGACGGTGGATGATGCCGCAGGAGAGGCTTTCGACAAGGTCGCGCGCGTTCTCGGCTTGGAGTACCCCGGCGGACCGAAGGTCTCCGCGCTTGCAAAGGAAGGAAGGAATTCCATCGTGCTCCCTGCGATGTTCAAGGGTGAGAAACACTATCACCTAAGTTATAGTGGTTTGAAGACTGCCGTTGTCAACCTCGTTCACACGGCAACGCAGAGGGGGGAAGAGGTCAACAAGGCAGACCTTTGCTGTTCGTTTGAGCATGCGGCGCTGGATCCACTTGTGGAAAGAGCTTTCCGCGCGGCAAGAGAATTCGGAATGAAAACCATTTGCCTTGCAGGCGGAGTTGCCGCCAATGACTACTTGCGAACTCGCGTTTTAGAGCTCGCAAACAAGAAGGGAATGCGCTGTGTCATCCCCGAAAAGAGAAACTGCACGGACAACGCTGCGATGATTGCGGCGGAAGGATATCTTCAGTTTATGAACGACAATTTATCCGATCTCGACCTCAATGCAGAGCCGTCGTTAAGACCGGATTTTGTTCAGGAATGAGCGAGAAGAAAAATATAGTAGAAAAAACGTATAAATAGTCAAATTGTTTATATTTATACTGACTGTCAAACAGTTGCAAAATGCACGCAAATAGTGTATAGTATCACTTACCAACGAGAGCTTGAATCGGTATGCGGAGGAAGAATATGTCAATTTCAAAGAGAGCATCGCAGATCTCGCCGTCCTTAACGCTCGCAATCACGGCGAAGGCAAAGAAAATGAGTGCAGAGGGGATTTCGGTCATCGGATTTGGTGCCGGAGAGCCTGATTTTAACACACCGGACTATATCATTGAAGCGGCAAAGAAGGCGCTTGACGATGGAATGACGAAGTACACGCCCGCAGCGGGAATTATGCCGCTCCGCGAGGCGATTTGTGCGAAACTTGAGAGGGACAATGGTCTTTCTTATGCAGCCAATCAGATCGTTGTTTCCAACGGCGCAAAGCATTCGTTATTTAACGTGATGGAAGCCATCGTGGATGACGGAGATGAGGTCATCATCCCTGCGCCGTTTTGGTTGACGTACCCTGAGCTTGTCAAGATGGCAGGGGGTGTTCCCGTCATCGTGAACACCGAGGAACAGAATCATTTCAAGATAACACCCGACGCATTGCGCGCAGCAATCACCGAGAAGACGAAAGCTTTCATCTTGAATTCTCCCTCCAACCCGACGGGAACTGTTTACGAAAAAGAAGAGCTGTTCGCGCTTGCGGAGGTGCTGGAAGAGGCGGGAATTTACGTTATTTCAGATGAGATCTATGAAAAACTCGTCTATGATGGAAAGAAGCATTACTCCATCGCATCCTACAGCGAAAAGTTGAAAGAGAAGACCATCGTCGTCAACGGGATGTCGAAGTCGTACGCTATGACGGGATGGAGAATTGGATATCTTGCGGCACCGCTTGCAATTGCGAAGGCAATCGACAGCGTTCAGAGTCATGCAACGTCCAACCCCAATAGCATCGCGCAGTACGCCGCGCTTGCCGCGCTCAACGGAGGCGAGGCTTTCCTCTCCGAAATGGTCAAGACGTTTGATGAGAGAAGAAAGTTTATGGTCGAGCGAGTCAACGCGATAGACGGATTAAGTTGTAAAACACCAATGGGCGCATTTTATGTCCTTGTGAACGTTTCAGAATTGCTTGGAAAGAAGTATGGTGAAAAGCTCATCAGCAACACCGTTGAGCTCGCAGATGCAATGCTGGAGGCAGGAGTTGCAGTCGTTCCCGGCATCTCTTTTGGAGCGGATGAATATATTCGGTTAAGCTATGCTATTTCTCTTGTAGATATTGAGGAGGGATTGAAGCGCATCGAGGGTTTTGTCCGCGCCATGACGGAATGAAAACGGAGAAAAATATATGATTGTTAGAAATAAAAACAACCTTCTTGAGTACGAAAATTATCAATACGAGCTGCAGGACGTGGAGGAGCCAAACCTCTACCGCGAGCTGTTTGATTATGACTCGATTCCCAAAGTCGTCTTCAACGATCGCCACGTTCCGATGGTGACGCCTGCAAATCTTTATATTTCAGATACCACGTTCCGCGACGGGCAGCAGTCCACGTCGCCTTACACGACCGAACAGATCATTCAGATCTACAAGCTGATGCACGAGCTTGGCGGCCCGAACGGAATCATTCGCCAGAGTGAGTTCTTCCTCTACAGCGAAAAGGATAAGAAGGCGGCGCAAGGGTGCATGGACTTGGGATACGAATTCCCCGAGGTCACGAGCTGGATTCGTGCAAACGAGAAGGACTTTGAGCTCGTCAAACAGATGGGCGTTAAGGAAACGGGAATTCTCACCAGCTGTTCAGATTACCATATCTTCAAGAAGATGAACTTGACGCGCAGACAGGCGCTCGATAAGTACCTTGGGATTGTCAAAACTGCGCTGTCTTACGGCATTCGTCCACGCTGTCACTTTGAGGACATTACGCGTGCCGATTTTTACGGCTTTGTTATCCCCTTTGCGGTGGAGCTGATGAAGCTGTCCGAAGAGGCGAAGATTCCCATCAAGATCCGCGCGTGCGACACGATGGGCTTTGGAATCTCCTTCCCGGGCTCCGCGCTTCCGCGTAGCGTTCAGGGCTTGGTGTACGGCCTTCGTTATTACGCAGGTGTTCCCGAAGAGATGCTCGAATGGCACGGCCATAATGACTTTTATAAGGTGGTTTCGAACGCAACGACAGCTTGGCTTTACGGCTGTTCCACCATCAACTGTTCGCTTCTCGGCATTGGAGAGAGAACGGGAAATTGCCCGCTTGAGGCAATGGCTGTAGAATATGCTTCTCTGCGTGGCACGACGGACGGAATGGATCTGACGAAGATCACCGAAATCGCGGAGTACTTTGAAAATGAACTGGGATACGTCATTCCTCCCAGAACGCCGTTTGTCGGAAGAAGCTTCAATGCAACGCGTGCAGGGATTCATGCGGACGGACTTTTGAAGGACGAGGAGATCTACAACGTCTTCAATACGACGAAGATCTTGAATCGCCCGCCACACGTTTCCATCAATAACACGAGTGGTCTTGCAGGTTTGGCATATTGGGTAAATGAGTTCTACGAGCTCAAACCCCAGAACCGCATTGACAAGAACGATGCACTCATCGTGCGGATGAAAGAATCGATCGACAAGCTTTATTCGGATGGACGCAACAGCATTATGGGCGACGACGAGCTGGATGAACTTGTTCGTAACCTCGATGCAAAGCGCCATAAGCTGTTCTTGCTTGACTAATTGCCAAAAATTTCCATCCTCACAAAAAAAAGACAATAAATTTCAAAAAAAGTATTGAAATTTGTCCTCGTATTGAGTACAATAGAAGTACAGAATTTATTATCATCATTGGAGGATTGAATAATGATCAATATTATTTACGGTGCAAAAGGCGCAGGTAAGACCAAAAAGATTATTGACGCTGCAAACGATTCGTTACAGGTCGCAAAAGGAAACATTGTCTTTTTGACGGATACCGATCGCTATAGCCCGCAGATAAACTATCAGATCCGCTTTATTAATACAAAGGATTATGAGATCAAAACTGAAATGGGTCTTTATGGCTTCATTCGCGGTTTGATCGCAGGCAACACGGACATTGAGTACGTCTATATCGACGGTGCGGCAAGAATGGCAAATCTGCCGCTTGAAGAAATGGGCGGACTTTACGACATGATCGGTCAGCTTTCTCAGAAATTCAACATCAATTTCTGCCTGACCGTCAGCGCAGACGAAAACGACATTCCTGACTTCATCAAGAAGTATCTTTAATCGCAGATGCGATTGCTTTGCCGTGTCTTCGGCAAGCAAATGAGATGTTTGAAGGTGCGCGTTTTTCTTCGCGCACCTTTTTTTTGACGAATTTGGAGGATAGAAGAGACGATGAGATTTTGCAGCACAAGAGACACCGCAGTTTCAGTTTCTGCGGCGGAGGCAATCGCAAAGGGACTTTCTGCGGACGGAGGACTGTTTGTTCCCGAAAGCTTTCCGCAGGTTTCGTTTGAAGAGCTTACCGCAATGGTGGAAATGACGTATGAACAGCGTGCGGACTTGGTCCTCTCGAAGTACTTGACCGATTTCACCGCAGAGGAACTTTCTCTCTGCACGAGCGCGGCGTATGCGCGCTTTGACGGAGACCCTGCGCCCGTTGTCAAGGTGGATGACGGCCTGTTTATCTTGGAGCTTTGGCATGGACCGACCCTTGCGTTCAAGGATATGGCGCTGACGCTGTTGCCACACCTTCTTACGGTATCAAGAAAAAAGGTGGGAATCGAGGAAGACATTCTTATTTTGGTTGCCACCAGCGGTGACACGGGTAAAGCTGCTCTTGAGGGCTTCCGTGACGTCGACGGAACGAGAATTATCGTTTTCTATCCGTCGGACGGCGTTTCTGCAATGCAGAAGTTGCAAATGACCACGCAGGAGGGAAACAACGTCTTTGTGGCGGCAGTCAACGGCAACTTTGACGACTGCCAGAGTGCGGTGAAACGAATTTTCTCCGACCGTGAGTTCGGAAGTAAGCTAAAGGAAGAAGGGGTCGTTTTAAGCTCTGCAAACTCCATCAACTTTGGAAGACTCGTTCCACAGATCGTATATTACTTCTCCGCATATTGCGACCTCGTGGATGCAGGGGAGATCGAAATGGGTGCGGACGTGGATTTCTGCGTTCCGACCGGAAATTTCGGAAATATCCTCGCGGGATACTACGCAAAGCGCATGGGTCTTCCTGTGGGAAGGCTGATTTGCGCTTCCAATAAGAATAAGGTCTTGACCGACTTTTTCACCACGGGAATTTACGACGTGCATCGCACGTTCCACAAGACCATCTCGCCGTCGATGGACATTCTCATCTCCAGCAACTTGGAACGTTTGATCTTCGAGCTGTCCGGAAGGGATGCAAGCCTCACGGCAAAGCGTATGGACGATCTCAAAAAGCACGGGCATTATTCGGTGACGAAAGAGGAACTCTGTCAATATGCCGAGACCTTCTCTGCGGACTTCTCGGATGAGGAGTCGACAAAGGATACCATTGGCGGATTCTTTGATGACTTCGGATATCCGCTCGATCCGCACACCGCGGTTGCGGTCAACGTTGCGGATGCGTACAACTTGGGCGTGAACCCCATGGTCATCGTGTCCACAGCGAGCCCATATAAGTTTGCGAGCGACGTTCTTGCTGCGATCACAGAAGAAAAATCCCCCGAAGATCCTTTCCGTTCAGCGAAGCTTCTGGAGGAGGAGACGGCAATGCCCATTCCGCCGCAAATCTCTGAGTTGAAGACGGCAAAGATTCGCTTTGACGGTGTGTTCGAAGCGGATGCCCTTTTTGACGTCGTTGCAAACAACGTGAAAAAAGCATAAAAAGACAAAGAAAAAGCCCGACGAAAGGCCAGTACGCATAAAACAGTTAACAGGCACAGCGGGATGTACTGCTGTGCCTGTTCTTGCATAGTTGGATAAAATATGATAGTATGTACTCGCCTAAGCGAACTTGAATTTTGAGAAAAAGATTAGGGTGTTGATTGTTGTGAAAATTTCATTTCCAAAATTCGTGTCTTCCGATGACAAATTGAATGTAACATATAATTATCGCTGTGAGCTTTATCAGCGCCACATCAAGAAAGTCCAATCGGGCTATGTGATTACGGAATTTCTGCCCGATGTTCCATGGGCAGGCATTTATAACACCATCAGCTGTGCTGCAAGCCATCATTTCCGAGAGGGCCGATGGCTGTGTGATGCCGCTCCCCTGGCGGATTATGCCCAATTCTGGTGCAATGAAGGAAATCCGAGGCTTTACAGTTTCCCAATTGCCGATAGTATTCTTGCGCTGTCCAAGGTTACGGGAGATCCCTCAGTAGGGATCACTTTATACCCGAAGCTGAAAGAAATACATGATGCCTGGGATGATCACAAAACCGATTGCGGAATGTATACTCAGCTTTGTGACCGCGACGGAATGGAGTTCTCTATTTCGGGTGACGGAATCCGTCCGACCATTAATTCTTATATGTATGCAGATAAAATGGCGCTGTCGCTGTTGGCTGAATATGCGGGAGAAAAAAATTCAGCTGAAAGCTTCCGCAGCGAGGCAGAAAAACTGCGTAAGGATATAAACGAACGGTTGTGGAACGACAATATTGGTATGTTTGGCGCGATTTCCGAAGAAAGTGAGAAGCGCAATGTCCGCGAACAGGTGGGATATATTCCCTGGATGTACGGAATTCCAGATGCGGGAAAAGATGGCTGTTTTCGTTATCTTCTGGACGAAACTTGTTTCTTGGCGCCTTACGGTTTGCGTACTGCCGATGCATCTCACCCCGAATATCGAAAACACTTTGATCACGAATGTCTGTGGAACGGTCCCGTTTGGCCCTTCGCAACCTCCCAGACACTGACCGCATTGATCACTTATCTGCAGACGCAGAAACAGCCAACTGTCACAGCAGATGATTTTATGGGTCTGCTTCTGACATATGCCTATTCTCAAAGGGATACGGATGGTACACCGTGGCTTGACGAAAATATGGATCCTGATACAGGAATCTGGCTTGCAAGAGAGATCCTCCGCGAGCAGCGGAATTATGACCTTAAAGAAAGAGGGCGGCATTATAACCATTCCTCGTTTATTGACCTGGTTATGACGGGTATCTGTGGAATCTGTCCGTCGGAGGGGAACAAACTGACAATTCGTCCTCTGGGCACTTCTCTTGATTCTTTTGCCGCATCGGATATCCCATATCACGGACACAGACTTTCCGTGCAATGGGATAAACATACGGGTCTGTATGTTACTGTTGACGAAAACAGAGAGTATTTTTGTTCCGCTTCTAATAATATCGTATTGGTGATTGCATTATAAAATAAAGCTTCAGAGAAACAGCAATTCCAATTTTTCACACAGCAAGGGCGCACTTCTATACGCCGTTCGGCGTCGTGCGTTGAACGCGGTGACAGCCCTCCCAAAGGGAGAGCCAAGGCTGCCTGCAATCGATTGTTTGGATATAGGAAATGGAGCGTATCGGTATTGATACGCTCCATTAACTGTTTTACGGACACCCGACCAAGCGTCGGGCTTTTTGATTGTGTTTTTGTCAGAGAATGATGTCCTCGCTGTCAAGGTACGCACGAACGGTGTCCGCATGAATGGCAAAGCCCATCGCCTCGCTTCCGGAGTACTTATACGTATTGACGCCGACGACCTTGCCGTGAACGTCGTAAAGCGCACCGCCGCTGTTGCCGGGGTTGAGCGCGGCATCCGTCTGGAGAACGTGCGCCGTGCGGCCATTGTTTAAGGTGATGATTTTGGAAACGGAGCTGACGTACCCTCCCGTGAATGAGATGCCGTCACCCTCGGCGTTCCCGATGGCAAAGACGAGCTGGCCGAACTTCAAGGTGTTGCCGCTTGCAAGGTTGACGTAAGTCATCTTTTCAGGGTTGAACTTGAAGCGGAGAACGGCAAGGTCGAGGTCGGAATTGAAGCAGACGACTTCCAATTCATATCGCGTGGCTTCACCGCAGAAGCTTGCAAAAATGCTCTCGTGGGCAACGTCAACCCCATTCTCGTCCGTATATGAGATGACGTGTGCGTTTGAAATGACGTATCCCTTGCTGCTGACGACAAAACCGCTTCCGTTTCCGCCTTCTGCAGTCTCTTGATTGATGGTCTTTGCTTCGATCGCAACGTTTGCATATCGCGTGTTTTCAAAGACGCTTGCCCCGACTTCCCAAACGGCCGTCGCGTCAATAGGCGTTTTGTCCGGGATGGATGCAAGGACTTTCCGCTCGACGTACTTTGCGACGGCAATGCACGTGAGCACGTTGATAATGACAAAGATGATGACGATCGTGAAGATCGTTGCGGTCAGATTTCGATCCCGCCGTGAAGTCATAGTTCCTCCAGCGCCCGAATGTTGGGCAATGATTGATGCTATGATTATACAGCTGAGCGAAGGAAAAAGTCAAACGCTTAGGTTAAGATCGTGTGGGTGGCTGTTCAGAGGAGTGGTAAATGAGATCGAACAGGGCGTCAGCCTTGCGCGCGGCCTCAATGGTGCTTTGCGTGATCAGCGTGTTGGCACGGATGATGACGTGTCCCTCGCGGTCGTGAACGTCTTTGAGAACCTGTCTTCCGAGGAGGAGAGAGCTTCCGGAGAGAAGCTTGGGCGGCTTGAACGGAGAGAGGGAAGGAGACTCTTTTGCTTTTTCTCCGTCTGCCTCAATGGGATGTTCTTCAAAGATCATCGTCTTTGCCGAACGATGCTTCGGAGCAGAAAGACGGATAGGCGCGGTCTCTGACTGCGCGATGACAACTTCAGAACAGGAAAGGATGTCGAGTTCCGTTTGCTCTCCGTTTAAGAAAATGCTCAAAACCTCGCGATGTTCTCCGACGTGGATGTCCGTGATGCTTCCAAGGAGCTTCCCGTCCGTTGAAAAGCACGGGCATGAAAGCAAAGACGGAGCGCTTTCGCTTGGGGTGAAAAGCTCGCCGCATTTGACTGTGACTGCGTCCTCCCCGAAGCGGAGAACGCGGAAAAGGGGTAGGGAAGAAAAACCATCGGGTGTTTTGACGATCAGCGTTTTTGCGCGGCGAAGGCGCTTGTCAAAGCCGATGGAAGAAACCGTTCCGATCGTACGCGCGTGATAGAGGTCGATGACGGGCTTTCCGGTCAGAAGTGCAAGTTGAAACATAAGGCAATCCTCCGTTTTCAGAATTCTTTTTTTGATGGTCTATTCTATGCGCGCGCACGCGTGAAATATTTGAAAAAGCCTGCAAAAAAAGAGAGAAACGTTTGACATTTTAGGGGATTGTTCTATAATTATTCCTATGAAACTGTTTTTCGACACGGAGACAACTTCATTATATCCGGGGCAGATCTGTCAGCTATCCTACGTTTTGGATGACGGCATTTGCGTGCGCGGGAAAAACTTCTTTTTCAGCGTTGACGCGATCGATCCGTCCTCTGCGGCGGTGAATGGGCTGAGCGTGGAACTTCTTGCCGAGTTGAGCGGAGGGAAACGCTTTGAAGACTGCGTGGATGAAATCGCGGCAGACTTTGAAAACGCCGACCTTTTTGCGCACAACTTTAACTTTGACTATTCTTTCCTGCAGGCGGAATTCTCGCGCTTGGGAAAGCTGTTTCGCTATCGTTCGGACTTTTGCACGATGCGAAAGTATACGCCCGTTTTGAAGCTTCCGCGCAACAACGGCGGATATAAATTTCCGAAACTCTCCGAACTGATGCGCTTTTGCGGCGTGACGGAAGAAGATGCCTTTTTGCAGGCGGAGAAGCTGTTTGGCGGAGGAACAAAATTGCATGATGCGCGCGCAGATGCGGTTGCGGTTTGGCTTTGCGTTAAGTGGATGGAAAAGGAGAAGGACTGATGCAATTTTCAATCGTTGTGACAAGCTTATGTTCGATTTTGTTGCTTGCTTTGCCGGGCTTTTTGTTGCGCAAGTCAAAGTTGCTTGGTGACAATCTTTTGAACGGACTTTCGGTGATCTTGCTTTACGCCTGTACGCCGACACTCACGTTTTATAGTTTCCAAGAGCAGGAGTACTCCATTGAGACGGTGCGAAACGCCGGCATTTTGATCGGGCTTTCGGTCATATTGCTGTTGTTTTTCAGTCTCTTCTTTTCGCTGTTATTCGGCAAGCGCTTGGAAGACGTGAAGTACCGCGTGTACAACACAAGTTGTATTTTTTCAAACTGCGGATTTATGGGCATCCCGTTTGTGCAAGCACTTTACCCCGGGCAAAACATTCCCGTCTTTTACGTCACGGCGTTCATGGGCGTTTTCAATATGTTCGTCTGGACGCTGGGAATCTATTTGCTCACGCATGAAAAATCGTTCATTAGCTTAAAGAAGGCGTTTCTCAATCCCGCAACGCTTGCGTTTCTTCTTTCGTTTGCGCTTTACGTGTTGCGGATCAACATCGGGGAGTACGTTCCGTGGCTGGTGCGCTCGATCGGGATGATCGGAAACACGACGACGCCAATTTCTATGACGATTTTGGGAATCCGTCTTGCGGACGTCAAATTCCGTCAGGTGTTTGGCGATTGGCGGGTTTATATCGTCTGCTTCTTCCGACTCGTTCTCGCGCCGCTGATCGTTTTTCTGTTCTTGTTGCTTGTTCCTGCGGACACGATGGTGGAGACCATTTTGTTCATTATCATGGCAATGCCGTCCGCGGCGATCGTGCTGTCGTTCTCGGAGCGTTACTTAGGGGACTGCGAAGATGCGGCGATCTGTTTTATGTGCACGACGGTGGTCTCGGTTGTGACCATTCCGTTCGTGATGTTGCTTTTGATGCTGTTATAGTGTGAAATCTTGTGAAACTGTTGTATTTTGCGGAAAAGAATGCTATAATAAGCATAAGGTGAAAATTGCCAAAGAAAACAAATAACGGAGGAATAAAGATGGGTTTGTTTAGTTGGGCAAGAGAACAATTCTTGAAAGTGATCGATTGGGCGGACGACTCCAAAGACGTGATGGTCTATAAGTATCCGACCAACAATAAGCCCGTGATGAAAAAATCGAAGCTTACCGTGCGTGAATCGCAGGAGGCGATCTTCGTTTATAAAGGACAGATTGCTGACGTCTTCAAGCCCGGCTTTTACAGCATGGAGACGGAGAACATCCCCGTGATCACCTCGCTTGCTTCCTGGAAGTACGCATTTGAAAACCCGCTGATTACGGACATTTACTTCGTCAACACACGTCAGTTTGTGAACTATAAGTGGGGAACGACCAATCCGATCATCGTTCGCGACAAGGATTTCGGAATGGTTCGTCTGCGTGGATATGGAACGTACTCCTTCCGCGTTATCAACTCCGCTTTGTTCTTAAAAGAGATCTTCGGAACGAGCTCTTCCTTCCGCACGTCTGACATTGCGGAACAGCTCAAGAGCATTCTCGTTTCGGGCATTTCGGACACTGTTGCGGAATCGCAGATCCCGCTTTTGGATCTTGCGGGCAACACGTTGGAGTTCAATGAGCTCATCAAGCAGAAGATGCAGGAGCGCTTCGCTGAAATGGGTCTGGAGCTCAGCAATTTCTATATTGAAAACATCTCTGTTCCCGAAGAGGTGGAGAAGATGTTGGACACGCGCAGCAACATGGGCATCTTGGGAGACAAGATGGCGCAGTTCACGCAGTACCAGGCGGCGCAGGCAATGCGCGACGCGGCTCAGAACGAGGGCGGCGGACTCGCAGGTATGGGTGCAGGTATGGGCGCAGGCGTTGGTATCGGCAATATGATGGCGGGTGCTTTTGCGATGAACGCACAGCAACCTGCTTCTGAAACCGTTGTGAAGGTGAAGTGCCCGACGTGCGGTGCGCTCGTTGCAGAGGGTGCAAAGTTCTGCCCCGAATGCGGCAAGGCAATGGTGCAGGAGGGAAAGGCCTGCGCAAAATGCGGTGCAAAGCTTGGTGCAAACGCGAAGTTCTGCCCCGAGTGCGGAACGCCCGTGGATCTTGAAAGAGCGTGTGCTAAGTGTGGGGCAAAGCTTGGTGCAAATGCGAAGTTCTGCCCTGAATGCGGCGAGAAAAACGACTGATTTGAGAAAAATTTTTAGGAGGATAGATCAATGATCACGAAGGATACCTTGATTGCAGAAGTCCTGCAGTACAACCCCAATGCGGCTGAGATTTTGCTCAGCTTCGGAATGCACTGCCTCGGATGCGCAATGGCGCGCGGAGAGACCGTCGGACAGGCTGCTGAAGTTCACGGAATCGACATCGATGAAATGCTTGCAAAGCTCAACGACGTAGAGTAACGTAACGACAGATGTGATAAGATTCGGCGATTTGCCGAATCTTATTTTCTTTAGAGGAGAGGAAGAATGTCGCAAGAAGAAATGAACTTGAAAACTGAAACGCTGATGAATGCGGATCAGAAAGAAACGGATCTTTATAAGTGTCCGTCCTGTGGAAACGATATGAAGTTTTCGCCCGAAACGCAGACGTTGCGCTGCGATCACTGTGGAACGGAGCGCACCTTTGAAAAGGATGAATTCCTCATTGAGCGCAATCTGCAGGAGATGCTTTCCATCAACGATTCGTGGAGCAAAGAGGCGATCGTTTTTCGCTGTGACAACTGCGGCGCAAAAGAGGTCTTGAACCGCTCGGAAATTGCGGTGCGCTGTCCTTACTGCGGCGCGACCAACATCGTTGAAACGGATGAGCTTTCGGGACATAAACCCGATGGAGTTCTTCCGTTTTCCGTGTCGAAAGACGGTGCGCTTGAAAAGTTCCGCGCGTGGGTAAGGAAGAGATTTTTCGTCCCGAAAAAGTGCAAAAAGAATTTGGACGTGGAAGGGGTTCGCGGCGTTTACAGTCCTTGTTGGACGTTTGACACGCATGCTGTCAGCACGTATGAAGGGCGTGTCGGAAAATATTATACCGTCACGGTAGGCTCCGGCAAGAATCGCCGCACCGAACGCCGCATCCGCTGGTACTACATATCCGGTGAGATCGAACGCCGTTTTGACGACATTCTCATTTCTGCAGGCCCAAAGACAAACGAAACGCCTGTTGCAAAGGTCAGCCCCTTTGACACCAACAACGCCACGGTGTACACAAATGAGTTTCTTGCAGGCTTCTCCGCCAATCACTACGAAAAGGGTGTGGACGATGCCTGGAGGGAGGCGGAATCCATCATCAGCGAACAGCTGAAGCGTGACATCAAGTCAAAGCATAACGCTGACGTTGTGGACTATATTAAACAGCGAATCAAGCATTGTTCGCCGTCGTGTAAGTACGTGTTGTTGCCCATTTGGGTGGGCGCGATGGGGTATCGAAAAAATACTTACAACTTTTACGTCAACGGAAACACCGGAAAGGTGTGGGGGAAGATGCCCGTTTCACCCTTGCGCGTCGGGTTGGTCGTCGTGCTTTCTCTTGCCGTCGTCGTTGGACTGATGCTCTTATTTCACCATTACGGATAAATAAAAACTGCTGTCAAACGGCTTCTCTGAAAAAGAGAGGCCGTTTTTTGTGTGCGATGAATAAAAAAGAGAAAAGGGGAAATAAATCTCTTCAAAAAAATCTGCGATTGCAGATAGGAGGATTTTATGAAACAGAAAGCAAGTCTTTTCGTCGTATTTCTCGCGTGCGTTCTTTTCCTGACCGCCTGCTCCTGCGGAGGAAAACAGATCTCCGGCATTCAGGTCAAGAGCAAGCCGACAAAGCTGTCGTACACAGTTGGGGAGACGCTCGACTTGAGCGGCGGAACTTTGCTCGTCACGTATAGCGACAAGAGCAAGAAAGAAGTGAAGATGACAAAGGATATGGTTGACCTCTCAAAGATCGATATGAGCAAGGCGGGAAAGAAGACGGTCACCGTCACTTACGTTGAGGGCAAGGTGACCAAGTCTGTCACGTTCGACATTCAGGTCGCGGAAAAGACTCAGGAAGAAACGCCCGCAGTTACGATGGAGATCCGATTGCCCGAGGGTGAGATCAAGGCAGGGCAGGAGATCACCTTCAAGGTTTATGCAAAGGCAGAAAAGGAACTCGGCAAAGCAATTCTCTTTCAGTTCACCTTAAAAAAGGGGGATCTCGCCGTTGCAGAACAGGGCTTTTCCTATCTCGTTGGAACGTCTTGGGTGGAATTTCTCACGGACACCAACGGCAAAGTCCTTTTTAAACAGCCGTCAAAGATGACCGTGACCAGCGCACGGATCGTGAGCGGCAAGGAAACCGAGTTTAAGGTGAAGTTTGCTGCGGCGGGGGAATATCGTCTCACAGTTTCCCTCGTGGAAGACGTTGCAACCGACGGATATCCCGAGATCAAGAGCGTTTCCAAGACCGTTTCCGTCAAGTAAGTCTCGCGTGCGCGCGTACGCGCGCGAAAATCTAATAGGAAAAGAGCCGTCTGCAAAATGGATTTTTGCAGACGGTTTTTTCTTGCAAAAAAGCGTTAAAAATCGCGAAAAAACTTGTAAAATACTTGCAAAAATCGCTTGACATATAGAGGCTTGTTCGATATAATAATAGAGCTGTTTTTATGTGGTAGGGGTAGTTTGCGCTTTTTGCAGACAGACTGACCGCCTAAGAATCGGGTAAAAATCGTTAAGAACGACTAACTCCGAGACCGAAATTGACATCGGGTTTTTTTAAGACCAAAGCGCGACACGCGCGGATGAGTTGATGAAAATGACGTCTACGGGCATGAGTCGTAAAATAGGAGGACTTAAATGGCAAGTCAAAAAATCAGAATCAAATTGAGAGCATACGATCACAATTTGGTTGACCAGGCAGCTGATCGCATCGTCGAAGCTATGAAGAAGGCTGGCGCGAAGATCTCGGGACCGATTCCTCTTCCCACCGATAAGGAAATCGTGACGATCCTTCGTTCCCCCCATAAGTACAAAGATTCGCGCGAGCAGTTCGAAATCCGTACCCACAAGAGAATCATTGATATCTATGGACCGAATGCGAAGATTTTGGACGGTATTCACCTTCCCGCAGGCGTCGATATCAAGATCAAGCTTTAAGCGGAAAAAATACGGAGGTGAACTTTATCAATGAATAAAGCAATCATTGGAAGAAAATTGGGAATGACCCAGATTTTCACAGAAACAGGACTTGTGATCCCCGTAACCGTCGTTGAGGCAGGCCCTTGCGCGGTTGTGCAGAAGAAGACCGTTGAACGCGACGGATACAGCGCTGTACAGTTCGGGTTTGAAGAGATTACGAAACTCAATCGCACCAACAAGGCAATCATCGGACATTGCAAGAAGGCAAACCTTGGCCCGATGAAGACCTTTAAGGAGTTCAGATTGGATAACGCTGATTCCTTCGAAGTTGGCCAGATCGTCAAAGCTGACGTGTTTGAGGCAGGCGAGAAGGTTGACGTTTCCGGCGTAACCCGCGGTCGTGGATTCACGGGTACGATCCAGAGATGGAACCAGGCAAGATTGAGAATGTCGCACGGTACCGGCCCGGTTCACAGAGAGGTTGGTTCCATGGGTGCAAACTCGACGCCGAGCAGAGTGCTCAAATCCAAAAAGATGCCCGGACAGTACGGTGTGGAAAATGTCACCATCCGCAACCTGACGGTTGTGAGAGTTGATGCAGAGAGAAACGTTCTCCTCATCAAGGGTGCGATTCCCGGCCCGAAGGGCGGTCTCGTTTCCGTTGTGGATGCGAAGGCGTAATTCGTGGAAATAAAGGAGAAAGACAATGCCTAACGTTAAACTTTATAATATGGCCGGCAAAGAGGTCGGCGAGTTGAATCTGAATGATGCAGTCTTTGGCCAGGAGTACAACGAAGCGCTCATTCACCAGGTTGTCGTCGCACAGGCGGCAAATGCAAGACAGGGAACGAAAAGCGCGCTGACCCGTTCGGAAGTTCGCGGCGGCGGCAAGAAGCCCTGGAGACAGAAGGGAACCGGTCGTGCTCGTCAGGGTTCGATCCGCGCTCCGCAGTGGATCAAGGGCGGAATCGTGTTCGCACCGAAGCCCAGAGATTTCTCCAAGAAGGTCAACATCAAGGCGCGTCGCCAGGCGCTCAAGAGTGCTTTGTCCTATAAGGCAGGCGCAAGCGAGCTTTACGTTCTCGACGCTTTGACCCTCAATGAGATTAAGACGAAGGAAGTTGCTGCAGTGATCAAGAACTTGAACCTGAGAGGTTCTGTTCTGTTGGTTCTGCCTGAGTACGACGAGCTCGTTTTGAGAGCTGCAAAGAACATCGAAGTTCTGAGCACGACGTACGCTGACCTTCTGAACGTCACCGAAGTTGTTAAGAACATCAACATTCTGACCACGGTTGACGGTATTAAGAAAATCGAGGAGGTTTGTTCGAAATGACCGCAAGAGACATTATCATTAAGCCGCTCCTCACGGAGAAGAGCTATGACGGCATCAACGACAAGAAGTACACCTTCATCGTCGCAAACGGTGCAAACAGAACGATGGTCAAGAAGGCTGTCGAGGAGATCTTCGAGGTTAAGGTCGAATCCGTTAACATGGGTAAGGTTCTCGGAAAGATGAAGCGCCAGGGAAGATACGAGGGAATGACCCCCACGCTCAAGAAGGCAATCGTTCAGCTCAAGGCTGACAGCAAGCCCATCGAGTTCTTCGAGAGTCTGTCTTAATTTGGGAGGAAGAGAACAATGGCTTTGAAAAGATATAAACCGACTTCCGCGGCTCGCCGTTATATGAGCAGCCTGTCTTTCGAAGAGCTGACCAAGAAGGCTCCCGAAAGAGCATTGCTCGACACCATTAAGAAAACGGGTGGCCGTAATGCACAGGGAAGAATCACCGTTCGTCATATCGGCGGTGGAAACAGACAGAAGTACAGAATCATCGACTTCAAGAGATTGAAAGATGGCATCCCCGCAAAGGTTACCGCCATTGAGTACGATCCGAACCGCTCCGCAAACATCGCGCTTTTGTGCTATGCGGACGGTGAGAAGAGATACATCCTCGCACCGGTTGGCCTCAACGTGGGCGCAAAGGTTATGAGCGGCCCGACCGCAGACATCAAGGTCGGAAACGCACTTCCCCTTTCCGAGATCCCCGTTGGTACGATGGTGCACAACATCGAGCTGCATCCCGGCAAGGGCGGACAGATCGCTCGCTCTGCAGGTATGAGTGCGCAGCTGATGGCTAAGGAAGGCAAGTATGCAAACCTTAGAATGCCCAGCGGCGAGATGAGACTCGTTCCCATCCAGTGCCGTGCGACGATCGGTCAGGTCGGAAACCTTGAACACGAGATCGTGTCCATCGGATCCGCAGGAAGAAAGCGTCACATGGGCGTTCGCCCGACGGTCAGAGGTTCGGTTATGAACCCGTGCGATCACCCGCATGGTGGTGGTGAGGGTAAATCTCCTGTCGGACGTCCGGGTCCTGTAACTCCGTGGGGTAAGCCTGCGCTTGGTTATAAGACCAGAAAGAAGAAGAACAACACCGATAAGTTCATTATCAAGAGAATTAACTAATCGGGGAGGACATTATGAGTAGATCAGTTAAGAAAGGCCCCTTCGTGGAACAGCGCCTGTTTGATAGAATTAAGAAGATGAACGAAGCAAATGAGAAGAAGGTTGTCAAGACCTGGTCGCGTGCTTCGACGATCTTCCCTGATTTCGTTGGCCACACCATCGCGGTGCACGACGGAAGAAAGCACGTCCCCGTTTATGTGACCGAGGATATGGTAGGTTGCAAGCTCGGCGAATTCGCTCCGACGAGAACGTTTAAGGGGCATGCCGGCGAGAAGACCACCGGTAAGAAGTAAGGAGACGGAAAAATGGCAAAGAGATTAAGAGAAAGAACTAAGAGAATTGCCGAGACCAAGGATAAGCGTCCGTACGCGGTCGCAAAGTATGTCCGCATCTCTCCGTTTAAGGTAAGAATCGTGCTCGACCTCATCAGAGGGAAGGATCTTCGCGAGGCTCTCGCTATCTTGGAGACCACGCCGAAGTCCGCAAGCGAGCCCATTGCGAAGGTTCTCAACTCCGCTGCTGCAAATGCTGAGCACAACCTCAACATGAGCAGAGACAACCTGTACGTTGCAGAAACGTATGCTGATCAGGGCCCGACCTTGAAGCGCGTTATGCCGAGAGCACAGGGAAGAGCGTTCAGAATCTTGAAGCGCACGAGCCACATCACTGTTGTGCTCGACGCAAGAAATTAACGGAGGATAGATCGAATGGGACAGAAAGTTAATCCTCATGGATTGAGAGTGGGTGTAATTAAAAAATGGGACACCCAGTGGTTCGCAGATAAGAAGGATTTTTCGGTCAATATCAAAGAAGATTATGAAATCCGTAAATTTATCGAGACGAAGCATGCAGATTGCGGTATCTCCAAGATCACCATTGAGAGAGCTGCAAATCGTGTAACCGTTGGAATCGTTGCAGGTCGCCCCGGTTTGCTTATCGGCAAGGGCGGCGAGGGCATCGTCGTGTTGAAGAAGGAGCTCGAGAAGCTCATCCCCGGCAAGACGGTTGCAGTCAACGTGACCGAAGTCAAGAAGATCGACGCAGACGCTCAGTTGGTTGCTGAAGGAATTGCAGCACAGCTCGAGAAGCGCGTTGGCTTCCGCCGTGCAATGAAGCAGTCCATTCAGCGTGCAATGAGAGCAGGCGCGAAGGGAATCAAGGTCATGGTCAGCGGTAGACTTGACGGAGCAGAAATTGCGCGTTGTGAGAGCTATCACGAGGGATCCATTCCTCTTCAGACTCTGCGCGCGAACATTGAGTACGGCTTCTATGAGGCTCATACCACGTTTGGAGTTATCGGCGTTAAGGTTTGGGTCTACACGGGTGAGGTGCTCGCAAAGCGCGTTAACGCGGAAGGAGGCGAAGCTTAATTATGTTGATGCCTAAGAGAGTCAAGAGAAGACGTGTGCACAGAGGCAGATTGACCGGTAAGGCAAATTGCGGCAACAAGATCGCTTACGGCGATTACGCAATCGTTGCAACGAAGCCCTGCTGGATCAACTCGAATCAGATCGAGGCAGCCCGTATTGCAATCACGCGTTATATGAAGAGAGGCGGACAGGTTTGGGTGGATATTTTCCCGCACAAGCCGGTCACGAAGAAACCTGCTGAGACCCGCATGGGTTCCGGTAAGGGTTCCCCTGAGTACTGGGTGGCCGTTGTTAAGCCCGGCCGCGTACTGTTTGAATGTGCAGGCGTCCCCGAAGAGGTGGCGAGAGAAGCACTCCGCTTGGGCGGACATAAGCTTCCTATCCCTGTTAAGTTCATCAAGAGAGAAGACATGAACGAGGAGGCGCAAGGTTAATGAAAGCAAAACAGTTGCAAGATATGACCACCGAAGAACTGAACACGAAGCTTCAGGATCTCAAAACGGAATTGTTCAACCTTCGTTTCCGCCACGCGACCGGTCAGCTTACGAACCCGATGACGATCAACACCTGCAAGAAGGACATCGCAAGGGTCAAGACCATTCTCCGTCAGCGTGAGATTCAGGCGCAGGCTTAATTCGGGAGGTAAAGAGTAATGGAAAACGTAAAAGAAAGAAACCTCAGAAAGTCCAGAATCGGTATCGTTGTTTCCGATAAGATGGACAAAACGGTCGTTGTTGCCGTTGAGGATAAGTTTAAACATCCGCTTTACAAGAAGACCGTCAAGAAAACGCACAAGTTCAAAGCACACGATGCAGAGAACGCTTGCGGAATCGGTGACACCGTTCTCATTATGGAGACGAGAAAGCTGAGCCGCGATAAGAATTGGCGCGTTGTCGAAATTGTCGAGAAGGCGAAATAAGTTTTAAGGAGAACGTACTATGATACAACCTCAGACTCGGTTAGTTGCGGCCGACAATTCGGGCGCAAAGGAAATTATGTGTATCAGAGTGCTGGGCGGTTCTTTCAGACGCAGCGGAAATATCGGCGATGTTATTATTGCAAGTGTAAAAACTGCAACGCCGGGTGGAGCTGTTAAGAAAGGCGACGTCGTCCGTGCTGTTATCGTTAGAACCAGCAAGGGCGTCAGAAGGCCGGACGGCACCTACATCAAGTTTGACGATAATGCGGCAGTCATCATCGACACGCAGAAGCAGCCGCGTGGCACTCGTATCTTTGGGCCTATCGCAAGAGAACTTCGTGACAAGGATTATATGAGAATTATCTCCCTTGCTCCGGAAGTGCTGTAATTGGAGGGAAAGAAAGTTATGAACATTAAGAAAGGTGACAACGTCGTCGTAATTGCCGGAAAGGACAAGGGTAAGACGGGAAAGGTCACGTTCGCATTCCCTGCAGACAGCAAAGTCGTTGTTGACGGCGTGAACACTCAGAAGAAGCATCTGAAGGCACGCTCTGCACAGGATGTCGGTGGAATCATCGACAAGAACGGACCCATCGACGTCTCCAACGTCATGATCCTCTGCCCGACCTGCAACAAAGGAACGCGCATTGGACACGTGATCGACGAGAAGGGAAACAAGGTTAGAGTTTGCAAGAAGTGTGGCGCAGTTCTTCCGGAAGCATCCGCTCCGAAGAAAGAGGCTGAAAAGAAGCCCGCTAAGGCAAAGAGAACCAAGAAGACCAAAGAGGAGAAGGCTGAATAATCCAGCCGTTCCTTGCAGGGAGCACGAAAAACTCACAGCGTGATCCCTTGATGCCAACAGGAGGTATAAAGTGGCTCGTACAGAAAAGAATCAGGTTGCTAACGGAACTGCAACCGATGCGGCTGTAACCGAAGCGGCAACCACCGCTAAGGAGCTGAACAGAGTGCACAAGAAGTACAATGACGAAGTCATTGAGGCACTCTATAAGAAGTTTAATTACGACAATATCAACCGTGTGCCCAAGCTCGACAAGATCGTGATCAACATGGGTCTCGGCGATATTAAGGACAATTCGAAGAGCATTCAGAATGCCGTTGAAGAATTGAAGATCATCGCAGGACAGAAACCGGTTTTGACCAAGGCGAAAAAGTCCGTTGCAAACTTCAAGGTCAGAGTCGGTATGAACGTCGGAGCAAAGGTTACTTTGCGCGGCAAGAGAATGTACGAATTCTTTGACAAGTTTATCTCGGTTGCATTGCCTCGCGTTCGCGACTTCAAGGGTGTTCCCAAGAATTCGTTCGATGGCAGAGGAAACTATGCACTGGGCGTTAAGGAGCAGTTGATCTTCCCGGAAATCTCGTATGACCAGGTTGAGAAGATCAGAGGCTTTGATATCTGCTTCGTTACGACGGCACACACCGACGACGAGGCACGTGAGCTGCTCAGAATGTTGGGTATGCCCTTTGCAAACTGATTGGAGAGGTAAACGAATATGGCAAAGAAAGCTATGATTAACAAACAGCAGAAGGCACAGAAGTTTTCCACGAGAGAGTACACCCGTTGCTCGATCTGCGGAAGACCTCACGCGGTTATCCGCAAGTACGGCATCTGCAGAATTTGCTTCAGAAACCTTGCTTACAAGGGACAGATTCCCGGCGTAAAGAAGGCAAGCTGGTAATTCAGGAGGTATAAATATGGTTACAGATCCTATTGCAGATATGCTGACTAGAATCAGAAACGCGCAGACTGCAAAGCACGAGACTGTTGATATTCCCGCATCCAAGACGAAAGCCGCAATTGCAAACATCCTTCTCGAAGAGGGATATATCGCTGCAGTTGAGACCGTTGAAGAAGGTGTTGGAAGTGTCATCCGCATCACGCTGAAGTATGGCGCAAAGAAGGAAAAGGTCATCACCGGATTGAAGAGAATCTCCAAGCCCGGCCTGAGAGTTTATGCAAAGAGCGACAAGATCCCCAAGGTTCTTGGCGGACTCGGCGTTGCAATTATTTCCACCTCGAAGGGAATCATGACCGACAAGGCTGCGAGAGCATCCAAGAACGGTGGCGAAGTCCTCGCGTTCGTTTGGTAAAATAACAGGAGGAACGAGTTATGTCTAGAATTGGTAGAGCCGCGATTACGGTTCCCGCCGGCGTTACGATCTCTTGCGAGAACGACGTCGTGACCGTTAAGGGACCTTTGGGCGAGCTGAAACAGGATATCGACAACAGAATTTCCCTGAACCTCGAAAACGGCGTTTTGCAGTTGACGAGAGCAAACGACGAGAAGGAAATTCGTGCAAAGCACGGCCTTTACAGAGCACTCATCAACAACATGGTTGTTGGCGTAACCAAAGGATACACCAAGTCTTTGGTGATCAACGGCGTAGGTTACAAGGTGCAGATGCAGGGTGACAAGTGCGTTTTGAACATTGGTTTCTCTCACCCGATCGAGTTCGTTGCTCCGGCAGGCGTTAAGTTGTCTTGCCCGAACGCAAACGAAGTTGAAGTTAAGGGAATCGACCGCGTTGCGGTTGGACAGGTTGCAGCAAACATCCGTGCGCTCAAGAAGCCTGAGCCGTATCATGGATACGGAATCCGTTATAAGGATGAGGTTATCGAGCGTAAGGAAGGAAAGACTGCAGGTAAGTAAGTCGGGTAAACAACGGCGGTTTTCAAGACTGCCGCTCTTTGCCGTCTGAAAACAGGCAAAGTGCACAAAGAATCATTCATCGCTCAGCAACGAGTCTCTTCGGTGCTTTGAGCGGGTGTGCTGGAAAATCATAAGGAGAATAAAATGATCAGCAAAAAGGACAGAAATGCGGACAGAGCAAAGCGCCGCGCAAGAGTTCGTGCGAAGATCAGCGGAACTGCAGAATCGCCGAGACTCAGTGTTTACAGAAGTTTGAATCACATTTATGCACAGCTTATCGATGACGTGAACGGAGTGACCCTTGCGGCAAGCTCCACCGTTGCGAAAGACGTTGCTTCCCAGTTGGAAGGAAAGACCAAGAAGGAAGCTGCTGAGCTGGTTGGCGAGACCCTCGCGAAGAAGGCTCTTGCAAAGGGTATTGAGTGCGCAGTGTTCGACAGAGGCGGATACCTCTATACTGGACGCGTTCAGGCATTAGCAGACGGTGCGCGCAAAGCCGGTCTGAAGTTTTAAAGGAGGAAAATATTTTTATGGAAGATCGTAAGAATAACGCTCCCAGACAGGGCAGAGAGCAGAGAGGCGGCCGTCCCAGAGGCCCGAGAAACAATCGCGAGAATCAGCAGGAAGAACTCACCAAGAAACTGATTGCTGTCAACCGCGTTACGAAAGTTGTAAAAGGCGGACGTACGATGCGTTTTGCAGCACTTGTCGTCGTTGGAGACGAGAAGGGTAAGGTCGGATGCGGAATGGGTAAGGCAAACGAAGTTCCCGAGGCAATCGAGAAGGCAACCCAGCAGGCAAGACGCAATATGGTCAATGTTGCACTTGTTGGAACGACCATTCCTCACGAAATCACGGGTAAGTTCTCCAAGGGTTCTGTTTATATGATGCCGGCTGCAGAAGGTACCGGAGTGATCGCGGGTGGTCCCGTTCGTTCCGTTCTTGAAGCTGCAGGCGTAAAGGACATCAGAACGAAGTCCTACGGTTCGAATAACCCCATCAACTGCGTAAAGGCAACCATCGACGGACTCAAGTCCCTCCGCACGGTAGAGCAGGTTGCTGCACTTCGCGGTAAGGCTGTGGAAGATATCCTCGGCTGAGCACAAGGAGGTTTGAAATAATGGACACGTATAAGAAAGTTAATGTAAAGCTCATCAAGAGCACGATCAGCAGCATCCAGTCCCACAAGGCGACCGTTGAGGCGCTCGGGTTGAAGAAAGTTGGTCAGTCTAAGGTTCACACCCTGACCCCTTCCATCGCAGGAATGTTGTTCAAGGTGAAGCATCTCGTCTCCGTGACGGATGCTGAGTAACCAGCTAGGAGGATATCACAATGAGAATGCATACTATTTCTCCGGCACCCGGTGCCGTTAAGGAGTCTAAGAGACTGGGCCGCGGAATCGGAAGCGGACTCGGCAAGACGTCCGGTAAGGGCCACAAGGGTCAGTGGGCAAGAAGTGGTGGCGGTGTTCGTCCCGGATTTGAGGGAGGAACGATGCCTTTGACGAGACGTATTCCGAAGAGAGGATTTAACAATATCTTCCGCAAGGAGTACATCGTTGTTAACGTTTGCCAGCTTGAAATGTTTGAAGCAAACACCGAAATTACGCTTGAGCTTCTTTTGGAAAACGGCGTTGTTAATGCATTGAAGGGCAACGCAGGACTCAAGGTTCTCGGAGATGGCAGCCTTACGAAGCCTTTGAAGGTCAAAGCTGAAAAGTTCTCCGCAAAAGCGGTTGAGGCAATTCAGAACGCAGGCGGAACCATCGAAGTGATTGGTTAATCACAACGTTCGGATCAACTCCTGAAACTTTTAGTCAAACGGAGGACATTTCATGTTTGAAACAATCAAAAATGCCTTTAAGATCAAAGAGGTCCGTAATAAGATCCTTATTACGTTAGGCTTACTTTTACTTTACAGATTGGGTTGCTTCGTTCCCGTTCCGGGAATCGACAGCGGTTCTTTCTCCTCTTCGATTTCGGGAAACGGATTCCTCGGAGTCATGAGCAGCATCTCGGGTGGCGCGCTTGCAAACGGAACGTTGTTCGCAATGGGCGTTGGACCGTACATCAATGCATCCATTATCATGCAGCTTCTTTGCATCGGTATTCCCGCGCTTGAGAAACTCTCCAAGCAGGGTGAAGAGGGAAGAAAGAAGATCGCGCAGTACACGCGCTATCTCACGTTGGTTCTTGCAGTCGTTCAGTCGGTTGCAATCCTCATCTCTTCCAGCGGATCGATCGATTTCACCATCCTCGGTGGAGCAGAGAAGAACTTGAAGTGGTTGACTTATATTTGCATGACCATCATCTTCGTCGCAGGCGCTTCCTTGACGATGTGGATCGGTGAGCGCATCACGGATTACGGCATCGGAAACGGTATTTCCCTGTTGATTTTCGTCGGTATTCTTGCAACGGCAGGAAACGCGATCCTCTCCCAGCTTTCGGCAATCTTCGGCGGCGACATCGCTCAGCTGTGGTCTTTGCTCGGATTCTTGGTGGCAGTGGTCATCGTCTTCGCTTGCATTGTTACCGTTGAGCTCGCAGAGAGAAAGATCCCCGTTCAGTACGCAAAGCAGATCAAGGGAAGAAAAATGTATGGCGGACAGTCCACGTACATTCCCATCAAAGTCAACGGATCCGGCGTTATGCCTTTGATCTTTGCATTCGCAATCATCAGCTTCCCTGACTTGATCATCAATATGTTCTGGCCGAACAGCAACGCTGCAGTGTTCTATGCGCAGTATATCGGAATGGGTAGCTACGTTTATCCCGTGCTCCTCTCCGCGTTGATCATCTTCTTTGCATACTTCTATGCAATGATCCAGTTCAACCCGGACGACATTGCAAAGAACATCCAGCAATACGGCGGATTTATCCCCGGCATTCGTCCCGGAAAGCCGACGACGCTTTATTTGAAGAAGATCTCGAAGAGAATTACGCTGTTCGGTGCGATTTTTCTCGCTCTTGTCGCTCTCGTTCCTTCGCTGGTCTTCACGGCAGTTGCAGGCGCTGCAAACTCCGGATTGATCAACGCATTCAGCACGACGGGACTCCTCATCGCAGTTTCCTGTGCACTTGAGTTCGATAAGCAGCTTGAATCGCAGATCATGATGCGTCATTACAAGGGTTTCTTGAAGTAAGATAACCTGAAATAGCGAACAAAACGAAGGGTCCGGCCGTTCGAAAAAGAACGGTCGGAATACTTTGGCTTTTGGAGATTTTTATGAAATTGATTTTATTGGGTGCTCCCGGCGCAGGAAAGGGAACGCAGGCTGTCAGAATCGCTGAAAAGTATGCAATTCCTCACATTTCCACCGGCGACATCTTCCGCTACAACATCAAGAACCAAACCGAACTCGGCCGCAAGGCAAAAGAGTATATGGACAAAGGCGAGCTCGTTCCTGATGAGTTGACCTGCAAGATCGTTGCGGACCGCATCGTGAAAGAAGACTGCGCAAACGGCTTCTTGCTCGACGGATTCCCTCGCAACTTGTTTCAGGCGGAAGCGCTTTCCGAAATGACGGACATCGACGCTGTGATCAACATCGACGTTGATCTTGCGAAGTTGATGGCGCGCTTGACGGGCCGCAGAGTTTGCGGAAAGTGTGGCGAAAGCTATCACATTGACTTCTTGAACGGTAAGACGGATTGCGCAAAGTGCGGCGCGGAATTGATCCAGCGCGCGGACGATTGCGAGGCAACCGTGAAGAGCCGTTTGGACGTTTACGTTTCCCAGACGCAGCCGTTGATTGATTATTATGGCGGAAAGGGCCTTATCCGTAACGTAGATGGTTCGCAGCCGATTGAAGACGTCTTTGCGGACGTTTGCAAGATCCTCGGATAAAATGGTATATCTGAAGAATGCGGAAGAAATTGCCGCAATGCGTGAAGCAAACAGAATTGTCAAGGATGCTCTTGCCGAGGTGGAAGAAAAGATTCGCCCCGGAATGACGACGGCGGACGTGAATCGAATCGTTCACTTCCGAATCATCAAAGAGGGAGCAAAACCTTCTTTCCTCAATTATCACGGATATCCTGCTTCTGCGTGTGTTTCGGTGGACGAAGTCGTGATTCACGGCATCCCGAACAAGAAGCGCATTTTGGAAGAGGGGAATATCGTGAGCGTTGACGTCGGCGCATTCAAGAACGGGTTTCACGGAGATGCAGCAAGAACGTTTTGCATCGGAAAGGTGAGCGAGGAAAAGGAAAAACTCGTCCGCGTTACGAGAGAGAGTTTCTTTCAGGGCGTTGAACAGTTCCGAGAGGGAAACCGCTTAGGTGATATTTCTTTTGCGATTCAAAGTCATGCAGAGCAGAACGGATTTTCCGTTGTTCGATCTTTCGTCGGGCACGGAATCGGTCGCGAGATGCACGAAGATCCGAATGTTCCCAATTATGGACGTAAGGGTCACGGTCTTCGCTTGCAGAAGGGGATGGCACTCGCAATCGAGCCGATGGTAAACATTGGAACGTTTGACGTGCGGATGCTGGATGACGGCTGGACCGTTGTCACGGCAGACGGGCTTCCGTCGGCACACTATGAAAACACAGTCGTGCTCACAGAGAACGGAGTCGAAATTTTGACTTTATAATGGAGTAAAAATGGAAACAGAGGTTCGAATAGGACAGGTAGTTTACGTTAAAAGCGGTCGCGATAAGGATAGAAACTTCATCGTGTACCGAATCGTCGACGAGTCTTACGTTGAGATCGTTGACGGCAAGGTAAGACGCCTTGCTAAGCCGAAAAAGAAAAAACTGAAGCATCTGAAGCTTTTGAGCGGATGCTTGGATAAGCTTGCGGAAAAGATCAAAGCCGGAAAAACCATCCACGACAGTGAGATCCGCAGTGCACTTCGTAATTTCAGTGAGGAAAAGGAGGAAGCCGATGTCTAAAGACGATGTCATTGAAGTTGAAGGCGTGGTCATTGAAGTTTTGCGCAACGCAATGTTCAAGGTCAAGCTGTCAAATGATCATGTGATTACCGCATATATTTCGGGAAAGCTGAGAATGAATTACATCAAAATTATTGCGGGTGACAAGGTTACCGTCGAAATGAGCCCGTATGATTTGACAAAAGGCAGAATTATTTGGCGAAGTAAGAATTAAGTGTGTTAATTCGTTTTACATCTTGCAATTTTTTTGTTATAATAAACGATAGTGAGTTTGGAGGATATTAAAAATGAAGGTTAGACCGTCTGTTAAGCCCATGTGCGATAAGTGCAGAGTTATCAAGAGAGAAGGAAAAGTTATGGTCATCTGCTCGAAGGACAAGAGCCACAAGCAGAAACAAGGCTAATTGTTGGTAAGACAACAACCGTATGCTGCACGAAGGACACCCGCATTCCAAATTACAGGGTGTGCTTTTTGCAGCCGTTCACATATATACAAATTTATTACATTTTAAAATTCTATGGAGGAAATTTAGAATATGGCTCGTATTGCAGGCGTTGACTTGCCGAGAGAAAAGCGTATTGAGATCGGTTTGACGTATATTTACGGAATCGGTCGCGCGACTGCGACGAAGATTCTGGAAGAGACCGGAATCAACCCCGACATTCGCGTGAAAGACCTGAGCGAAGCTGACACCTCGTTGCTTCGTGAGTACATTGAGAAGAATTTGTCCGTTGAGGGTGAACTCCGCACCGAAGTTTCCCTGAACATCAAGCGTCTGATGGAAATCGGATGCTATCGTGGTGTGCGTCACAGAAAGGGTCTGCCCGTTAGAGGACAGAGCACGAAGACGAACGCACGTACCCGTAAGGGCCCGAAGCGCACGGTCGCTAAGAAGAAGACCGCAAGCAAGTAAGGTTAAGGAGCGTGAGTACAAATGGCTGTTAAAAAAGTTATTAAGAAAAGAAGAGAATTTAAGAACATCGATAAAGGACAGGTTCACATTCAATCTTCCTTTAACAACACGATCGTTACTTTTACGGATATGCAGGGAAATGCAATTTCCGCTTGCAGCGCTGGAGCTCTCGGATTCCGCGGCTCCCGTAAGAGCACGCCGTTTGCTGCACAGCAGGCAACCGAAGTTGCTGCAAAGGCTGCAAAAGAGCATGGTTTGCGCACGGTAGAAGTTTACGTGAAGGGACCCGGCCAGGGACGTGAGTCTGCAATCAGAGCACTCGCAACTGCTGAGCTTCAGGTAACTTTGATTAAGGACGTCTCGCCGATTCCTCACAACGGATGCCGTCCTCCCAAGCGTAGAAGAGTATAACGGAGGTTATGTCAAATGGCTAAATATACCGGTTCGGATTGCCGTCTCTGCAGAAGAGAGGGTTGCAAATTGTTTTTGAAGGGCGACCGTTGCTATAGCAGCAAGTGCGCGTTTGATAAGCGCCCTGCCGCTCCCGGACAGCACGGCGCAGGAAGAAAGAAAATCTCTGGTTACGGATTGCAGTTGCGCGAAAAGCAGAAAGCAAAGAGAATTTACGGTGTTGCTGAAGGTCAGTTCAGAAAGTATTATGAAAAGGCCGACAGAATGAAGGGCATCACCGGTGAGAACATGCTCCAGCTTCTTGAGCGTCGTTTGGACAACGTCGTTTACAGAATGGGCATTGGTATGTCTCGTTCTCAGAGCCGTCAGCTTGTTAACCACGCACACATCACCGTAAACGGAAAAACGGTCAACATCCCGTCCTACATCGTGAAGGCAGGCGACGTTGTTGCAGTTAAGGAGACGAAGCGCTCCAACGCATTCTTCAACGAGTTGAAGAACACCAGCAATACGAAGTGCCCCGCTTGGCTTTCCTTTGACACTGAGTCCTTGACGGGAAAAGTCATCACTCTGCCGGAGCGCAAGGATATTGATCTCACGATCGCTGAGCATATGATCGTCGAGTTGTATTCGAAGTAATCATCGGCACCGCCCAAAGGGTTTGGGCAAACAATTTAAAATATAAAGGAGGATGACTTTCTATGATGGAAATTGAAATGCCTAAGATCAGGATTGAAGAAAGCGACGACCGTTCGAAGGCAAAGTTCATTATTGAACCATTGGAGAGAGGTTTTGGAATCACCCTCGGAAATGCGCTTCGCCGCGTTCTGTTGTCTGCGCTTCCCGGTGCTGCTGCCGTTGGAATCCAGATTGAGGGAATTCAGCACGAGTTTTCGACCATCCCCGGCGTCAAGGAAGACGTTGCGGAGATTATCTTAAACTTGAAGACGCTGGCAATCAAAACCACCACCACCAATAAGGATTTCAGAAAGTCTGTATTTATTCACAAGCAAGGACCTTGTGTTGTGACCGCAAGTGACATTGAACTTGACGCAGAAATCGAGATTCTTAATTCCGATGCATACCTTTGCTCGATTGACGAGGGTGGCTCGTTGAATATGGAAATCGTGATTGGAAGAGGCCGTGGATATCAGTCTGCCGCAAGCAATAAGAGCGACAAGAACCCCATCGGTTTCATTCCCATCGATTCGATTTACACGCCCGTTAAGAAGGTAAATTACACCGTTGAAAGCACGCGCGTTGGACAGAATATAGACCACGATAAGCTCACAATCGACGTTGTCACCGACGGCACGTTTACTTGCTGTGAAGTCATTAGCCTTGCTGCAAACATTCTCGATTCGCACGTTCGCCTCTTTGTCGACCTCGTTGACACGATGGGAAGCATGGACATTATGGTGAGCCGCGAAGAAGATAAGCAGCAACGCGTTCTCGAGATGAACATCGAGGATATGGACCTCTCCGTCCGTTCGTACAACTGTCTTAAGCGTGCTGGCATCCATACTGTTGAAGACCTCACAAAGAAGTCTGAAGACGATATGTTGAAGGTCAGAAACTTGGGAAGAAAGTCGCTCGACGAAGTGATCCATAAGCTGGAAAGCTACGGCTTGAGTCTTAAAAGCAACGAAGATTAATCAGGAGGAAATAACCCGTGAACAGAAAGTTAGGGAAACCGACCGACCAGCGTATGGCGATGATTAAGAATCAGGCGTCTGAGCTGCTTTGGTTTGGAAGAATAGAGACCACTTATCCGAGAGCTAAGTCCGTTCAGAGATACGTGGAAAAGCTCATCACGAAAGCAATCAATACTTATGAGGACACCGTGACCGTCACCAAGACCGTTACCGTTCTCGAAACCAAGGGCAAGGAGACCAAGGAAGTCAAGAAGGACAAGGAGTTCATCAACGACGGCCCGAAGAAGTTGGCAGCTCGCCGTGCAATCATGGCAAAGCTCGTTGACCTCAAGGAGATCAAACAGCCCGGAGAATCCAAGGGTGAGTACTTCGACAGAACGCACGAAGTCAACCATCCGTTGATTGAAAAGCTCTTCAATGAAATTGCTCCGAAGTATGCAGAGCGCGCGAAGGAAAAAGGCCAGGGCGGTGGATATACCCGTGTCTTGAAGCTTGGCGTTCGCCGCGGTGATGCTGCTGAAATGGCAATCATCGAGCTGATCTAACGAAGCATAAAAACCGAACCGAAAAGGTTCGGTTTTTTTATGCAAAAAAACAGGGAAAAGAGGAAAGAAACGAATGTTCGCAAATATACTGTAAGTGGATGAAATTTTGAGTTATCCACATTGGTGTACAGGATGAAAAGTGAGGTAAAATGCCACTTTTTGGCAAATTTTGGGGAATTCATCCACCCGAAAACTTGTTCGTTGTGGAAAACTTTGTGGATAAGTGCAAAATTTACACAAATTAAGTATCTTTCAAAAGGAGGGACATTTTGCCGAAAATCGAGTTGAAAGTGCGATTTTGGACGGTCGTTTTCGCGGTCATTTTCATTGCTTTTTCTGCTTCAATTTGCGCCGTTGAGACCGCTTTTTCAAGTGAAATTCCCAAAAGACAATTCTGCGTTGTGATTGATGCTGGGCATGGGGGAATGGACGGAGGTGCAGTTGGAACGCGAACAAAAGTGACGGAAAAGGAAATCAATCTTCTCATTGCAAATGAGCTTGCTGCTCTTTTTTCTGTAAACGATTTTCGCGTTGTGATGACGCGAACGCAGGACGTCGGGTTATACGGTGACACGTCGCCCGGGTTTAAGCGGCGGGATCTTGCAGCGCGGAAGAAGATCATTGAAGAGGCAAACGCAGATCTTGTCATCAGCATCCACTTGAACACCTGTGGTTCTGCCGCGCGAGAGGGAGCACAAGTCTTCTTCAACGGGGAAAGTGTACGTTCGCGTGCATTTGGGAGATGCGTTCAAACTGCACTCAACAAATCGGAAGATTGTGTTCGAGCGGCGAACGCAATCTCAGGGGATTTTTACATGGTCACCTGTACGCCTGTCCCTTCGGTCTTGGTGGAGTGCGGCTTTTTGAGCTCACCTGTCGACGAGGCTCGTCTTCTCACCGAAAAATATCGCGAAAGCCTTGCTTACTCCATTTACTGTGGATCGGTGTTCTTTTTGTTTGAAGATGAAATGAGAGAGAATCCAAACGAACTTATCCAAAACCATTGAAAAAAAGCCTGTCTTGTGGTATAATTTACAATAGATCATTTTGAGGAGAACGAGATGGAAAAACTGTATAACGGAATTGTTTTGGAAGATGATTTTCGAGAAGAGCCATCTTTGCCGCAAAACGTTCCGTATTTGAAAAATCCGCCGTCTGTCATCGACGTTACGGTTGGAAGACAGCTTTTTGTTGATGACTTTCTCGTGGAGCAAACGGACCTTGCTCCCGTTTACCACCGCGCAAAGAAGTACGAGGGGAATCCCATCTTAAAGCCCGAAAAACCGTGGGAAATCGAACAGTCTCCCACCGCGCGCCCCACCAGCGGTGGCGTCTGGTTTGACGAGGAAGAGAAGATCTTCAAAATGTGGTATGAAGGGGCTTTCCTTCACAATATGTGCTATGCGACCTCGAAGGACGGCATCCATTGGGATCGTCCGGATCTTGGCGACGGAACCAACAAGATCTTGCATTACGAGGGTTATGAGAATCGAAAGATGTGGGATGACATTGCGTACCTCCGCCCCGATTCCACTTCGGTCATCATTGATTACGAGGGGAAGAAAGAGGAACGCTATAAACTGTTCCTGCGTAACCCCGGCCCCCCGCATCCCGGCATCGTTGCGACCAGTGGAGACGGAATTCACTTTGAAAATTTCAAGTTCACACCCGAGGTCGGGGATCGCACAACGGCCTTTTACAACCCGTTCCGCAAGAAATGGGTCTATAGCATCCGCACCGAGCTTCGACCTTGGTCGGAAGGGTTCTTGCGCGGCAGATCATACCGTGAGTGCGATGACTTCTTGGAGGGCGCAACCTGGACGCCAGAAGAAGCACGCCATTGGATGAGCGTGGACGAGTTGGACAAGCCTCATCCATATCTTGGTGTTGAGCCTCAGCTTTACAACGTGGACTGCATTGGATATGAGAGCATTATGCTCGGAATGTTCCAAATTTTTTATGGACCCGAAAACAACATTACGGACGGACTTGGCGTTCCTAAGATCACCGAGCTCATTCCGATGTACAGCAGGGACGGATATCACTTCTCGCGTCCTTCCCGCAAGCCCATCATTAATGCATCTCTCTATGACGGCGCGTGGGACCGCGGATACGTGCAGAGCACGACGGGCGGTCTCATCATCAACGGAGATGAGCTGATGCTCTATTACACCGCTACCGCAGGCGACGAGAATTATACATACCAGCATTATTCGACGAACGGAACGTACCGCAACGGTGCAACGGGAATTGCAACGTTGCGAAGAGACGGTTTCGTTTCGATGGAGGGAAAGGGAATCCTTCTCACAAGAACGCTGACGATGAATGGAAAAAGCTCGTTCTTTGTCAACGCCGTTGGGTCGGTGCGTGCAGAACTTCTCGACGAAGAGGGAACGCTTCTTGCGACGAGCACACGCTTCGAGGGAGACAGCACGAAGGCGGAGCTTTCGTTTGAGAACTTTGACGTTGCAACCCTGAACGGAAAGACCTTCCGCATCCGCTTCGACGTGGATGGCGCACTCTATGCGTTCGGATTTGCAGATGAGAATGGAGAATTTGGCGGAGCAAGAGCCGCAGGAATTGTAAAATAAGGAGAAAACCGTGATAAAAGACGATTGCGTTTTGACGCCAATGGCGGCAAAGCAACTCAATCCGCAAGTGCTTGCGTTCGTTGGCGACGCCGTGCACTCGCTGTACGTTCGAACGGAGCTCGTTCTCTCGTCGGACGCGAAGGCGGGGGTGCTTCACAAGCGTGCCGCGGCTGCAGTTCGCGCGGAGGCACAGTCTGAAAAGATCGGACGGCTTGAGAGCTTGCTCACCGAGGAAGAGGCTGAAATCTACCGCCGCGGAAGAAATGCCAAGACGGTGAACACCGCAAAGAACGCAAGCGTCACGGAATACCACCGCGCAACCGGTTTTGAGGCGTTGATCGGATATCTTTACCTTACGGGACAGCGGGGAAGAATGGAATTGTTTTTGTCAGAAGACAAAGGAGAATGAGAATGGGAAAGGTTTTGCCAAAAGTTGAATTGTTGCGTTATACGCCAAATCCGGATAAGACGGTTGCGCTCGGCGCAAAGCTGTGTTATTCAAATGCGGACATCGGTGCACTCAAAGAGGATCTTGATGAGAAGGATGTTTCAAAGTTTATTGATCGCTTGATCTCGCTGGGACATTTCTCTCCCATTGAACACGTGTCGTTCACATTTGGCATCGAAGGCGTTTCCCGTGCGCTTCTTGCGCAGATCACGCGCCACCGCATCGCGAGCTTCTCCGTGCAGTCTCAAAGATACGTTTCCGCAGCGGACAATTTCAACTATATTATTCCGCCGGCAATTTCAGCGCTTGGCGCGGAATACGAGGAAAAATTTATCGCACAGATGGAGCAGACCGCCGCTTGGTATAAGGAGTGGCAGGAGCTTTTGGGGAATCAGGGGGAGAAGTCGAATGAAGACGCGCGCTTCGTTCTTCCAAATGCTTCCGAAACCAAGATCGTGATGACCATGAACGCGCGTGAGCTGATGCACTTCTTTGCGCTCCGCTGTTGCAACCGCGCGCAGTGGGAAATCCGCGAAGTCGCTTGGATGATGCTGGAGAAGGTCAAAGAAGTTTGCCCTGCGCTGTTTAAGAAAGCTGGCCCGTCCTGTGTGTCGGGGGCGTGCAGTGAGGGAAAGATGTCGTGCGGACGCGTTGCAGAGATGCGCGCGCGTTCTGAAGCGTTGAATCAGAAGTAAAATAAAGAGGAAACTATGAAAATCGAAGGAAGAAATCCGCTCATGGAAGCTTTGAAGAGCGGAAGAACGATCGATCGCGTGATTGTCGCAAAGGGAAATATGGATGGCTCTGCTCGCAAGCTTATGGCGATGCTTCGTGACGCAAAGATCAAAACGCAGGTTGTTGACCGCTCCATCCTCGACAAGGAGAGCGAAGCGGGAAGACATCAGGGCTTCATCGCATTCGTCACGGATTATCGCTATGCAACCGTGGATGACATCTTGGAAGTTGCGCGTGAAAGAGAGCAGGATCCGTTCTTGATGATTCTTGACGGCGTGGAAGACCCCCACAATTTGGGAAGTATCATTCGAACTGCAGAGTGCCTCGGCGTGCACGGAATCATCATTCCGAAGCACCGCGCAGTTTCCGTGAATGACACCGTAATGCGCGTTGCACAAGGCGCTGCGGAGTATGTCAAGATCGCGCGCGTGACCAACATCAATCAGGAGATTGAAAAGCTCAAAAAGGAAAACATCTGGGTCATCGGCGCGGATGCAGCCGGAGAGGATATCCGCAAGGCGAACCTCACGGGTGCGGTTGCATTGGTCGTTGGCGGCGAAGACACGGGAATCACTCCGCTCACGCGTAAGCTGTGTGACTTGGTGGTGTCTATCCCGATGGTTGGGAAGATCAATTCGCTGAACGCATCGGTTGCGGCGGCGGTGTGTGCTTTTGAAATCGCAAAGACGCGTTAAACAAGAGAGAAGATGACGAACGGAACGGATGAACAATTGGTTGCATTGGCAAAAGGTGGGGATGCGGACGCAAGCGAAGAGCTGATCGTTCGTTATAAGCCCTTTGTCTTTGCGCGCGCCCGTTCGTACTTTTTGCTGGGCGGTGAGCTTGATGACCTCGTCAGTGAGGGAATGATCGGCCTCTATAAGGCGATCCTTGGGTACAACGAAGAGAAGGGTACGCGGTTTTCCACGTTTGCGTTTCTCTGCATCTCAAGGCAGCTCAAAAGCGCGGTCAAGTCCGCTTTGCGCGAGAAACACAAACCCTTGAATGGATCACTTCCGTTTGAAACGCTCACGAAGCAGATCGAAGAGAGTGTCAATGCGCGCGGCGCTCAGCAGGATGCAAACCCCGAGGAGATGCTCATCAATCAAGAGGAAGTGGAGCGTTTCCGTGAGAGCATTTCCCATCGGCTCAGCAAATTTGAACAAAAGGTCCTCAAGCTCTATCTTGAGGGATATGGATATCAGGAGATCGCAAACGCACTCGGGTGCACCGTCAAGTCGGCGGACAATGCGCTCTCAAGAGTCAGAAAGAAGATTTCGGATTGGAAGGAGTGATCAGCATGGCGTATTTGGCATTGTACCGGAGGTTTCGCCCCGACACATTTGATAAGGTGATCGGTCAGGAAGCAATCATCCGCACGCTTGCAAATCAAATCGAACAGAATCGCATTGGGCATGCATATCTCTTCTGCGGAACGCGCGGAACGGGAAAGACGTCCATTGCAAAGATCTTTGCAAAGGCGGTCAACTGTGAGCATCCCGTCAACGGATCGCCCTGCAATGAGTGCGCGACCTGCAAGAGCTTCTCCGATGCGGCGAATATGGACATCGTGGAGATCGATGCGGCGTCTAACAACGGCGTTGACGACATTCGCAATATCCGAGAAAAAGTGCAGTATACCCCCGTTTCGGGAAAGTATAAAGTCTACATTGTGGACGAGGTTCACATGCTCTCCATTCCGGCCTTTAACGCTTTGTTGAAGACCTTGGAAGAGCCTCCGAAGCACGCAATTTTCATCCTCGCAACGACCGAGGTCCACAAACTGCCTGCGACCATTTTGTCGCGCTGTATGCGGTTTGACTTCCGCCTCGTTTCTGCGGAAAAGATCACGGCTCTTTTGGAAGGCATCTTCCGTGAGATCGGGAAGGATTTTGAAACGCCTGCGCTCCGTGCGATTGCAACGGCGGCGGAAGGAAGTGTGCGTGACGCACTTTCGATCGCGGACATCTGTGTCTCTTATGCAGATCGTGCTCTGACGTATGACGACGTGATGGACATCCTCGGCGCTTCGGACGCGAGCAAGGTGGAAGGGCTGGTTCTTTCTATGTTGACGAAGGATGCAGGCGCTGTTTTGGAAACCATTCACGAGCTGGAGACCGCAGGAAAGGGAATGGGGCTTTTGGCAAAGGACGTTCTTGCGTGCCTTCGCAAAATTGCCGTCATCCATTCTTCCCCGAAAGCGGATGCTATTTTGGGGATCCCCCAAGAGGTGTTTGCGCGGTTGAAAAACATCGCAGATAAGACGGAGAAGGAGACCGTGTTCTATGCGATGGACGTCTTCTCCGAATTGGATGCAAACTTGAGATACAGCATTCAGCCCCGCGTTCTGTTGGAAGCGGCAGCATTGAAGTGTGCCAACCCGAAAAACGATGCCTCCTTGTCAGGACTCTTCAGAAGGGTTACCGAGCTTGAAAAGATGATTCGGGAAGGAGTTCCGACGGTTGTGGCGGCAACAGTCGCTCCCACTTTGGAAGTGAAGAAAGAAGAAACTGCTCCCATTGAGGAACGTATCCAAGAAGCGCCAAAGAGCGTTCGCTCGGATGCGCGCGATGCAGACGTCGTTTGGGGAAAGGTCATCCGAATGCTTCGCGAATCGCAGAGTATGCTCCTTTGGGCGCAGTGTAAGAAGATGGAAGTTCGCATCGAAGGGAATGAACTCATTTTGCGGATGCCCGAAAATGAGAGAAAGAGCTTTGTGGAAAAGCAAAAGACGAAAGTGATTGCCGACCTCGTTCGAGAGGATGGGTTGACGGTCGTCGTAGAAGGCGTTCCCCGGTCGAACGTTCAGAACGACGTCGTTGCAGAGGTGAAAAACCTCGTCGGAGAAGAAAATTTAAAAATTGACGAATAATGGGAGGAACAGACAATGGCAAGAGGCGGAAGATTTAACGGATACGGCGGAATGGGCGGTATGGGAGGCGGCAACCTCCAGAACCTCATGAAACAGGCACAGAAGATGCAGGAAGAGATGACGCGCGCTCAGGAAGAGCTCGAAGAAGCTGAAATCGTTGGGAAGGCAGGCGGCGGACTCGTCACTGTGACCGTCAACGGAAAGAAGGAACTTCAGGCGTTGCACATTGCACCCGAAGCAGTTGATCCCGATGACATTGAAATGTTGGAAGACCTCATCTTGGCGGCTTACGGCGATGCAACTTCTCAGGCGGAAGAGCTCGCGGAAGAAAAACTCGGCGCATACGGAAATCTTGGAGGAATGCTGTAAAAATGGATCTCTTTGTCGAGCCCATCGCAAAACTGATCAATGAGTTTTCCAAGCTCCCAGGCGTGGGGCGTCGCTCTGCTCAGCGCTATGCTTATCACGTGATCGCGATGAGCGATGCGGAAGCGGAGACGTTTGCCAAGGCGATTTTGGAAGTGAAGGAAAAAATTCACTATTGCTCGGTGTGCGGCAACTTTACGGACGTTGACCCTTGTCCCGTCTGCGCGGGAAGAAAGTCTTCGCAGATCTGCGTGGTCAAAGAGCCGAAGGACGTGACCGCGCTTGAAAAGGCGCAGACGTACCGCGGGACTTATCACGTTCTGCATGGAACGCTCAATCCAATGGAAGGGATCGGCCCGGAGGATATCCGCATCCGTGAACTCCTTGCCCGTGTGAATCAAGGCGGAGTGGATGAGGTCATTTTGGCGCTCGCCGCAGACGTCGAAGGGGATGCAACTTCGATGTACCTTGCGCGCCTTTTGAAACCCTTTGTCAAAGTCACGCGCATCGCACGCGGAATCCCGAACGGCTCTGAGCTGGAGTATGCCGACGAAGTGACGCTCTCGCGCGCCATGGAAGACAGAAGAGAACTTTGAGCTTAAAAGAGCGCGGAAATTCCCGCGATGAGAACGAGCCCGATCGGCCCGAGCAGACCGACGAGGATTCCGTTCGTGAAGTTGATCGGAAGAAAGGGGAACCCCACGACGTTCAATAAAAAGAAGCCCACCCCGGAAAGAAAGTTCCCGAGGAAGACGAGCGCAAGCTTCGCCGTCGAAAATCGAAGGAGAAACGCGGTCGTTAAGGCGAGCGCAAAACCGAGGAAAAAGGCAATGAAAACAAAGATCATCTGCATGGTCTATCTTTACGAAAAAGCCGCCTTGTTTATACGGCTTTTTTCTTTTTTTTATTCCTTCGAGAAAAAGGCAAAATCGTCACAAAAAGAATAAAAAAGTCTGTCCACTTTTGTGCGCACGGTGGTATAATAAACTTAAGTTCATGACAGCTTTTCGGTCCTGCTCGTGCGCGAGTGGGTTAATAGGGAAGACGGGTGAAAATCCCGCACAGCCCTCTGCTACTGTAAGGCGGTTGTCTTTGTCTGCTAGATGCCACTGAATTCGTTTGGGAAGGCGGCGGACGAAAGTACTGTCGAAGTCAGGAGACCTGCCGGAAATGCGAGTTCGTTTTCCCATTCTCGGAGGGAGAAGTGGTGGAAGGCAGGTTGGCTTTATCGCGCAAGGCCGTTTTTGCCGTTCCTTCACGGGGGAACGGCTTTTTTGTTGGAACAAAAACAAAAATGAAGGAGAAGTCAAACAAATGAACAACAAGAAAAAACTCGTGATCGCAGTTTCCGTCATCGTTTTGGTGGCGCTCATTGCGGTTCTATACTTTGCAGTTCTCGCCCCCAAGGCGCAGGAGGGAACGAAGGCAATCACGCTTGAGATCGTTGCCGACGGAGAGACAAAAACTATTTCCGCAAAGACGGATGCAGCATTTTTGGAAAATCTCCTTGTGGAACTTCAGGAAAAAGGAAAGCTCACGGTGGATCTTCCTGAGAGCACGTACGGCAAGTTTATCAATGCCGTGAACGGCCGCGTTGCGGATGCCGACAAGTTTGAGTACTGGGCGGTTTACGTCAACGGGGAGTACGGTCAGAACGGCGTTTCCACCGAGCCTGTTGTAGACGGCACAACGTACCGTTTGGTTTTGGAAACCTGGGCATAAGGAGAACGTGATGTTTCAAGGAAGAGAGTTAACGAAGAATATCGCCGTGATTGCTGTGATGTCGGCGCTTTTGGTCGCGGGAAAGTTTGCCCTTTCCTGGGTGCCAAACGTCGAGATCGTCACGCCGTTGATCATCTTGTTCTCGGTCGTGTTCGGTTTCCGTCGCAGCATCTTTGCGGTGGTGATCTTTTGCTTGCTCGACAACATTCTTTATCCTCCGAGCTATGTCGTCGCCATACAGTACTTCTTTCACTGGCCGCTTCTTTGCGTTTTGGCAAATTTGATCAAGAAGTTCGGGGAGGAAAACGAAATCCTGTTCGTCGCGTTGGCGGCGTTGATGGCGATTTTGTTTTGGTTGGAAACGCCCGTTCTCAACGCGGTGTTCCAAATTTCGCCGTTCTTGCCGACGTTGGTTTCGGGAATCCCGTTTATGCTTCCGATGTTGCTCTCGAACGTTCTCGTGGTGCTGTTTGTGTTCAAACCAGCAAAGAGGGCGCTTGTTCACATCTATTCGCGGCTTTTTCCGCAAACGAACGAAGAGATTTGCGAAGAGAAGACGGACGCCTAAAGACGTTCTTGTTTTGCTTGACAGAGTTTTGAAAATGGGATATAATATGCCGTGAAAAGCGAGATGAGCTTGAAATAGTACGCGCTTTGGACGTTTGCGGCAAAGAGAGATTCCCATTTGGTGCGAGGGAATGTGCGCGAAGTCCCGCAGAACCCACTCGAGCCAAGCTGCCGCAAGGTGACAATTGCGGTCGGATCGTCCCCGTTAAAGGATAAGATGAGTTTGTCAATGGTGGTATGGTAGAGACCTTGGCGTGTTTTGCGCTAAGGTCTTTTTTTATTTCCTAAAGGAGAAGAATATGAAAATCAGTTATTTGGTCGGTGAAAGAACGAAGGAAAATCCGGCGGATATCAACATTCGCAGCCACGCGCTGATGGTGCGCGGTGGATTTATGAAGCAGGTGGGAAACGGGATCTTCACGTTGACCGCTCCCGCAAAGAGAATTACGCAGAAAATTGAGCGCATCATCCGCGAGGAGATGGATGCCATCGACGGGCAGGAGGTCCTGTTTCCGGTTGTCATGCCTGCGGAACTCTGGATGGAGTCCGGCCGCTTTGAGAGCATTGGAGACGAGCTCGTTCGTTTCAAAGACCGTGGCGATCGCGATATGGTTCTCGGAATGACGCACGAGGAGGCTGCAGTCCACCTTGCGCGCAACACCGTTTCGAGTTATAACCAAATGCCGTTTATGATCTATCAGATTCAGACCAAGTTCCGTGACGAGCCGCGCGCCCGTGGCGGACTGATCCGCGTCCGTGAGTTCACGATGAAGGATGCATATTCCTTCCACACCTCGCAGGAGGATCTGGAAGCGTATTATCAGCGTGTTTACGATGCGTATATCCGTATCTTTAAGCGCATTGGCATGAAGGACTTCATTGCCGTCAAGTCTGATTCCGGCATGATGGGCGGAAGTGTTGCGCATGAATATATGTTGCTCACCGAGATCGGGGAGGACACGATCGCAATCTGTCCTTCGTGTGATTACTGCGCGAATATGGAAGTGGCAGAAGGCGGCCGCCCTGCCGTGGATTACGGAACAGAAGAAGAACTCAAAGAGGTCTTCACCGGAGATGCGCATGACATCGACGAAGTTTGTAAAGCGCTTGGTGTGACGGCGGATCACACGATGAAGGCGGTTTGCTATGCTGTGAAGGGCAATGCGGATCGTGGCGTCATTGTCTTTATTCGCGGTGATCTGGAAGTCAATGAGGCGAAGCTTAAGAAGATCATCAAGGCGGACATTGTTCCCAATGACCTCAAGGACAGCGCAGAACTCTTCGCTGGAAACATTGGTGCGGTTGGTCTTTCGGTCAAGAACACTGAAATTATCTTCGACGCATCCTTGAAGGGAGCGTATAACCTCGTTTGCGGGGCGAATAAGCCCGAGTTCCACCTCACGGGTGTCAGCGTTGCACGCGATCTTCCCAATGTGACGTTTGCGGACGTTGCAAAGGTGCGCGCAGGGGATACTTGCCCGAAGTGCGGAGCTCCGCTCACGCTTCGCAACGGAATCGAGATCGGAAACATCTTCCAGCTCGGAACGAAGTACACAAAGTCAATGGATATGACCATCCTGGACCGTGACGGCAAGAGCATGAACCCCATCATGGGTTGTTATGGCATCGGCGTGGGAAGAGCAATGGCCTCCGTTGCGGAAGAATCGAATGATGACCGCGGAATCATCTGGCCGATGAGCATTGCTCCTTGGCACGTTTTCCTTGCGGCGCTTCGTCCTGACGATGTCAACGTGCGTGCGGTTGCAGATTCTGTTTATCAAGAGTTGCAGGCAGCGGGTGTTGAGGTTCTCTATGATGACCGTGACGTTTCGCCGGGCTTCAAGTTTGCAGACAGCGATTTGATCGGTTGCCCGATCCGCGTTGTCATCTCGCCGAGAAACCTTGCAAACGGAGAAGCTGAGCTCGTGATGAGAGACGGTTCCTTGAAGGAATTCGTCAAGATGGAAGACTTGAAGGCTCGAATTCTGGAGCTGATTGCAACAAAAACGGCAGAATTGAATAAATAATTGGGTTATAACATCCTGTTCAACAAAAAAATTCTTCCCGAAAAGGGAAAAATAGTTAAAAAAAGGGCAAAAAAAGTGTTGACAAAGGAGAAAGGATGTGGTAATATATATAAGCTGTCGTTGGGACAGCGCTGTAAATTGAAAACTGAATGAAGGAAAAGAATTGAGAAAAGAATAACCAAAGAATGTTCTTGTCAAAACTTTGAATT
>JAZNLR010000066.1:0-2356 GCA_045579195.1 Clostridia bacterium
CTCATTTCTATCACATCGCAACGTTGGAGCACAAGGGCGAATGGTATGTTTACTTCCAGCCCGCTGAGGAGATGGAAGGCATCGGCGAAGACGAGATCGTCATCTTCCAGCTCGGAACGGACGAGGAGGACGGTGCAGACATCTTCCTTCCCATCGAGGACGAGGCTCTTTTGGAAGAAGTTTATGAGGAGTACCTCAAGCTCGCAGAAGAGGATGAGTGTGATTGTGACCATGAGGATTGCGACTGCGCTCACGAAGAGGGAAAGTGCAACTGCGGACATCACAAAGAATAATTTTTTGAAAAACGAGGAAAAAGCGGCAAATTTTGCCGCTTTTTTTTGCGGAAACGGCATAAAGCGTTTGCAAAATCAAAACGTCTATGCTATAATATCAAAGGCTTAAAACGCACTTAAAGGTCGGGCTCGTTCTGTCCACATGGTAAGAGTCTGAAATTCAAGCCTTTAAGGAGGTTTAACAGGAGGTTTTATTATGGCAGTTATTTCTATGAAGCAGCTTTTGGAAGCAGGCGTTCACTTCGGACATCAGACGAAGCGTTGGAACCCGAAGATGAAGCCGTACATCTACGCAGCAAGAAACGATATTTATATCATTGACTTGCAGCAGACCGTTGGTTTGATCGAAGATGCTTACAAGGCAGTCGCAGCAGCTGCTGCTGCAAACAAGAGCATCCTCTTCGTTGGAACGAAGAAGCAGGCTCAGGAAGCAATCAAGGAAGAGGCAATCCGTTGCGGACAGTACTACATCAACAGCCGTTGGTTGGGTGGCACGCTCACGAACTTCAAGACCATCAAGACGAGAATCGATCGTTTGAACAAGCTCGATCAGATGGAAAAGCTCGGCGAGTTCAACCTTCTCCCGAAGAAGGAAGTTATCCAGCTTAAGGCAGAAAGAGAAAAGTTGGAGAATAACCTCGGCGGTATCCGTGAGATGAGAGGTCTTCCCGGATTGATGTTCATCGTTGACCCGAAGAAAGAGGCTAATGCAGTAAAAGAAGCAAGAAAGCTTAACATTCCTATCGTTGCAATCGTTGACACGAACTGTGATCCCGATGAGATTGATTACGTGATCCCCGGAAACGACGATGCAATCCGTGCGGTCAAGTTGATCGCTTCCGTCATGGCAGATGCTGTCATCGAAGGAAAGCAGGGTGAGCAGGTCGCAGCAAAGGAAGAGGCTGTCGAGGCTGAAGAAGCTAACGCTTAATTGAAATCGTAAGGAGAGAATAAAATGTTTACGAACAAAGATGTTATGCAACTCCGTCAGCAGACGGGTGTAGGTATGATGGACTGCAAGAAGGCTTTGCAGGAATGCAACGGCAACATGGAGGAAGCAATTAAGTACCTCCGCGAGAAGGGAATCGCAACTGCTGCTAAGCGCGCAGGCAAGATCGCTTCTGAAGGTGTTGTTGCAAGCTATATCCACCTCGGTGGAAAGATCGGTGTTCTCGTTGAGGTAAACTGCGAGACCGACTTTGCTGCAGGAAGCGAAAAGTTCCAGCAGCTCGTGAAAGACATCGCAATGCACATTGCAGCTTCCAAGCCGGAATACGTTTCCAAAGAGGAAGTTCCCGCTGCAAAGGTTGAGTCTGAGAAAGAGATTCTCCGCGCGCAGGCAATGAACGATCCGAAGCCGAAGCCGGCAGCTGTTATCGATAAAATGGTTGAAGGAAGAATCCGCAAGTTCTTTGAGGAAGTTTGCTTGCTCGAGCAGAAGTTCGTCAAGGATCAGGATAAGACCGTCAGCGACATCATTAACGATGCAATCGCTTCCATCGGCGAGAAGATCACCGTTCGCAGATTCGTCCGTTATGAGATGGGTGAGGGCCTCGAGAAGAAGTCCGAAAACCTTGCTGACGAAGTCGCTCTGCAAGTCGAAAAGATGAAGCAGTCGAACTAATCTATTCAGAATTTTTATGAGGCTGTAACAAGAGGGTTCTTGATGCAGCCTCGTTTTATAAGCAGGAGGTTTCGAAAATGGCAAAATATAAACGTGTTATTCTGAAAATCAGCGGCGAGGCTCTCTCGGGGGATAAGGGATTCGGTTTGAACGACCAGATGATCTCGTACGTCGTGGAACAGCTTAAGCGCATTCACGAAGAGGGTGTGGAAGTCGGAATCATCGTCGGCGGTGGAAACTTCTGGCGCGGCAGAACAAGCGGCAAAATGGATCGTACCCGTGCGGACCACATGGGCATGCTGGCTACGGCGATCAATGCACTCGGCTTTGCCGACAGCGAAAAGCTCGCTTATATATTTGGCAAGATAACCGCGATAAACGCAAGAGGGCGCGGATATAACGTGATATGTAATCCCGTACTCGATATGATAAGGTGCAA
>JAZNLR010000067.1:0-3327 GCA_045579195.1 Clostridia bacterium
TCGTACACCATGGCGATGGCAACCACCGACATGGGGGCAACGACCGTTCCGTTCCAGACGGTTACCACGTCCGGACCTGTGGGCCTTGGATATAAGAGAACGGGAACTGCACAAAATGCAGCGGACGGATCGCTTGAGAAAGGCGACGGCGACGTTCGCATGCGTTCCGAAGGTTGGTTCAAATTTGTGAATAAGGGTGACGGCGTGGTTTACACGTTCACCGTACACAAAGATCTGACCTGCACGATGGCAAACACGAAGGACGGTTGGGGAAATGCACAGTTCTTGATTACCGTCACGAATGGAAGCGGAAAGACCACGATTGCTGATGGAACGAAAGGATATGTCGTTACTAATTTTGGTCCTTACACGTTTAACGTGAAAGCAGGTGACGTGATCACGTTTGCTGTTTTCAACAATGAAAACGGCGGTGGTGCTTACCACACGGGAATCAAATTTACGAATCCCGATCCAATCATTTTGGATAATACTTGCTCGGATGGCGTTGTTTTGCAGCGTCGCACGACGAACGTCTTGACGGGGTTGACGACTGAAACTTCGATTTCTGCAGTGATGAACGGCCAAACTTACCCCGGAACAGTCGCGTCGGGTCGCTTCACGATCACTTTGCCTGCAATGGAAGCAGGTGGACCTTACACGATCAAGGTTGTTGGCGCAAATTCTGAGCTTGAGATCAAAGACGTTTACGTTGGTGAAGTCATTCTCGTTTCCGGACAGTCCAATGCGGCTTGGGTGATGGGATGGAGCACCGATGCAATGGCAGATGTCATTGCCGCAGCAAACAATGAAGAGATTCGCGCATTTGTTGTTCCTGAATTGAGAAGTGCAACTCCGGTTACTTCGGTGTATGCGACCTGGAAGGGAACGACCCCGACGACCGTAAAAGAGTTCTCGGAAATTGGATATCTTTACGCACTTAAGTTGCATGAAGAACTTGACGTTCCCATCGGAATCGTCTGTTCTGCAGTTGGAGGAACGTATTTGCCGTTCTGGTTGCCGAAGAGTGATTTTGATGCATATGCGGCGCAACACAGTGTGCGAAACGACAATGACAACAATGAATTTACCCCGACACTTGGATATAACGGCATGATTGCTCCGCTTCGCAACATGAGCATCAGCCACGTGCTTTGGTATCAAGGAGAGTCCAGTGCTTGGCCGTACCCCGATCAATATGATCTTGAGCTTGAAACCTTGATCAATGCATGGAGACGTGAGTTCGGCAATGCAAATTTGGGATTCAATATCATTGAACTTCCGCGTTATAATGATCCGAACAGTGCAATTTCTGAAAGCTGGGGAAAAATTCGTGCGGCACAGCAGAGAATTGTGGAAAAACTTGAAAATGTTTGCTTGACGATCAGCATTGATCTTGGAGATTTGAACGACATTCACCCGAGAGATAAGAGTGTGCAAGCATATCGTGCAATGAAGGCTGCTATGGCAGAGTTCTATCAGGGCGATCCGCTTGTTTATCCGACGGTAAAGAGTGTTGAATATAGTCAAAATCAGGCAATCATCACATTTAATGCGGAAGGTGCTCCGACTTCGTTGCAGAACAATGGAGTTGGCTTTGAGGTTTATTCAGCGACTGCAGGATGGCATAAGCCCACTTCTGTCACGATGAATGACGGCAAGGTCACTTTGGTCGGAACCGGAACGCTCACCAAACTGCGTTACGGCATCCAGATGCGCTTCACAGAAGCAGAATACATGACGAGCTCCTCGGCTCAACTGTCTATTTACAACGAGGCAGGTTTGCCGCTCGATCAGTTTTGGATGTAAGGAGAAATGATTGGATTTTTCCGACAATGGTGTGGTTTCTCAGCCCCTTTCCCGTTCGAACGGGAAAGGGGAGATGAGGAACTGTTGTCGGGTGTTGACACTATGAGGAGTTGAAAATGAAGAAACTTATTTGTTTGTTGCTTGTTTTTGCATTTGTTTTCACGTGCTTTGCGGGCTGTAAGCCCCTGACGATTGAGCACGGCAATGCAGATCAATCCAAGCTTTATGGCGTTTGTTATGTTGGAACGGAGCGTGATTACGGAAACGCGGATTATGACCCCGTGAAAGAAGCACAGTTGCTGAAGAATATGGGTGTCACTTCTGTTCGAAATTGGATGCACGTGACGAATATGCTGACCGACCCCGTGACGGTCAATAGAAAAAAAGCAGACCGCATGCATACGTTGATTGCTGAGTTCCAAAAACACGACATCTTTGTCATTGGAATGAGTCACACGAACTTCAACGAAGGAACGAACACGAGCGGAAAAATGGCACGTGATATTACCCCGGGCAGTGCATACATTGCTTGGCTCGAGGATTATTATACCGCATGGAAGACATTGGTCACGGAATTCCCTGAGGTAACTTATTGGGAGATCGACAACGAGATCAATAACGCTGACTTTATGAAGACCATCTATAAAGAGGCTGTTTTTACGCAGACTCAGATGGCGCAGATTTCGACCGACTTGCTCTATTATGCGTCCCGTGCGATCCACGAGGCAAACCCTAAGGCAAAAACCGTTCTCGGTGGGTTGGTCGGCGCGATGAGTGGAAAGGCGGTGACGTTCCTTCAGCGTCTTTATGACAACATTGCAAGCGGAAAGTATGGATATTTCTATGGGCAGGAGAGCGAGGCAGATGCTTCCACCGACCCCGATGACTACTTTGAGATTGCTTGCTGGCATCCGTATATTTCTTCTTCGTTCGATAAGGAAAAATTTGTGGAGTATAACGGAAAAGTCTATCAGGTGATTTTGGACAACGAGAAGAAGCACAAGCCTGTCATTCTCTCGGAGATTGGATTTTCTAACTCGACGTACACCGAAGAGGCTGCGGCAAAGTTTATCACCGATCTTTACACCGTTGTTAAGGAAAGAATGCCGTATATCGAGGCTGTGACGTACTTTAAGATGTATGATTACGCAGATCCCGCATCGTACTGGATGGGTGCGATCTCGCGTTACGGCTTGTTTTATGACCCCAACCCCGACCGTGAATATACCGCAGGAACGGGAGAGGCAAACCAGGCACGCGTCAATCCCGGACAGCCGAAGCCTGCTGCATATGCGTTCAAAGAGGTCGCGGGCGGAACGGGAGATATTACCATTATGATGACCGACCTCGGTTAAAATATGGTCGATATTTAAAAAAGTGGACAAGATCACAAAATAGAAAAAGGAAGACTATTTTTGTGATATGATGCAAAAACTTTATTGATAACTAGGAGAAAAAGATGAAAAAAGTAATTAGTTTGTTGTGTTGTTTCGTGATTTGCTTCAGTCTGTTTGCGGGCTG
>JAZNLR010000068.1:0-5143 GCA_045579195.1 Clostridia bacterium
CAATGCGATATGATATAAATCCCTTCACGCCCCACAGGGCATATCGCTTGTCGCAGGCAAATATCGCTCCCGAAGGGAATATCACAAATCTCGCAAGGGATTTATATCGCTGCGTGTTCTCCGTTAAGGATAACACGCAAACGCACACGGCATTTTTTATTTCAGTTGAATTACAATCGAGATCAGTTTTCTCTCTTCTTGGTGAAGACAACGATTGCAGCTGCGAGTCCGCCAAGGACAATTCCTGCTTCAGCCTGCTTCGTCGTTCCGCATCCGCCAACCTCAACAAGAGCAATTTCAGAGCGGGCAACCGTCATTGCGGTGTTCATTGCGCTGACGTTCTTTGCGGCGTCAATTGCGGCATAAGCCTTATCAAGAGCGGCCTGAACGAGCTCCCAATTCTTCTTCGTGTAATGCTCGGGGTTGAACTCTGCGGCGAGTTCTGCCTTCTTTTCATCTTTCTTCTTCTGAAGCTCAGCTTCCTCTTCTGCCTTCGTGGGAACGGCATCGATCTCAGCCTTTGCATCAGCAACAGCGGTGTTCATCGCCTCAACAGTCGTTGCATCGCTGATTGCAGCCTTTGCTTCGAGAACGATGTCACCGATTGCGCTCCAACGAGCAGAGGTATAGTCAGCCTCGTTCAAGGTTGCAACGTAATCATCGATCTCTTTCTTTGCGTTTTCCATGCCCTTCTTAACTTCTTTGATTGCCTCAAAGTCAGCGCGCTTGGTCTCGTCATACTGATCCGCAAAGATTTCGAACTTCGGCCAAACCTGGTTCGTTCCCGGGCCGTATCCGCCGTTACCGTTCTGGATGATGAGTCTGTCGCCGGCCTTCAGATGAACGCCCTCAAAGAAGCCGTGAGGATCGGTCGTGTCGCGAACCTTCTCTTCACGAACCTTGACGAGGATGCCGTCAGGGTCTGCAACCCATTCGGTCATGACCATGTTGGTTGCCCACTGATTTGCAGCAGCCTTGCTGGTCACTTCAACGTAACAATTCTCAACTGCGGTCAAGATGATGAATGCATCACCCTGGGTCTTATCCGAAGTCCACTGCCACATCTGCATACCAACCATATACGGCGAGTCAGCGCTTGCAACGCGGTCACTGGCAGCCGAAGGATTTCCGATACCCTTGAAATCTTTCCATTTCTGGATTTCGCTGTCATTGAAATTATCGGTGTTGATCCAACCGAATCCACCCCAGATCTTGAGCTCTTTGATGGTGCGTCCCTCAGGGTTAGCAACGGTATGATAATAAACCTGGGTTTCTTCACCTTGGGAAGCAACCAACGCGTTTACAACGCTCGTTGCATCAAACACCGTGCCGTACTCAACTTCTGCGCTTGCAATGGAAACCGTTCCGAGCGCAAGCACAAGCGCCAAAACGAGAACCAAAAGCTTTGAAATTTTTCTCATCATTTTTCCTCCTTCCTCATGTGTTAAAACATGAATTTACAATGTGATTAAGTCTATTATAAACCATAATTTCAAAGATTTTCCTTAAAAAATGTTGCATAAATCTATAAAATTGTATACAAACGAGGTAATTCATGCAAAATTTGATTCGCGAAAAAATGAGATCCGTTTTGGGGAAAATTTGCTCGAATTTTCCTCCTCTCTTCTCCGTCTTTTGGGGAGAGCTTTTTATCATGTTAACTCCATCATAGACTTTTCTATGTCAAACAAAAAAAATGCCGCGTGCAAACGCACACGGCATTTTTTATTTCAGATTAACTTACCATTAAGATTAGTTTTCTCTCTTCTTGGTGAAAACAACGATTGCAGCAGCAAGTCCGCCGAGAACGATACCAGCTTCAGCCTGCTTCGTGGTTCCGCATCCGCCAACTTCAACAGCGTCCAAAGCGGTCTTAGCAGCAGCTACAGCAGCCTTGATTTCGCTGGAGTTCTTTGCAGCGTCGATTGCAGCGTTAGCCTTATCGAGCTCAGCCTTTGCGAGTTCCCAATTCTTCTTGGTGTAGTACTCTTCTTTGTAGATTTCAGCAAGACCTGCCTTAGCGTCAGCCTTCTCAGCGTCGAGGATAGCCTTCTCTTCAGCGAGCGTCAAAACTTCGTCAACTTTCGTCTTAACAGCGGAAACGATACCAGCGATGTCGTCAGCCTTCTCAACTGCAGCAACGTCTTCAAGAGCGGTCTCGATGAGGCCATTGATCTTGGTCCAGTTTGCAGCGGAGTAATCAGCCTGCTTCAAGCCAGCGAGGATAGCGTTAACGTCTTCAGCACCCTTAGCCTTTGCATCGTTGAAAGCCTTGATTGCTGCGAAATCAGCGCGCTTCGTTGCGTCATAAGCGGAAGCATCAACCTTGAACTGCGGCCATACGCCGTTGGTTCCCGGAGTGAGCTCTCCGTGGGTCAACTCGATAACGAGCTTGTCACCCTTCTTGAGGTGAACGCCGTCGAAGAATGCGTGCTCATCCGTTGCATCCTTAACGTTTTCAGCACGAACCTGAACAACGATACCGTCAGCGTCTACAACGTACTGGTTGACTCCCATTCCGGTTGCCCACTGATTTACGATTGCACCGGTGTAAACGTCAACAAACGTGTCAACCTTTGCGGTCAAGACGATGTATGCATTACCGATATCCTTGTGTGCTCTCCACTGCCAACGCTGCATTCCAACGCCGTAGTTTCCGCCGTCTACGCCTTCCTTTTCAGCGAGCAAATCGCTTCCAGCAGGGGCAACGCCAGCAACACCAACAGCAACAACGTAATCCTTGATGTCGCTATCGTCAAAGTCAGTGTAATCCATCCAGCCCCAACCAGCGTAGATCGTGAGCTCTTCAACGGAACCTTCTTTCTCGAAGATCTCGGAAGTTTCCTTACCGCCGGAGTTAACCATTGCATTGTTAACGTGCGTTGCGTTGAACTCAGTGACAGGTCCTTCAGCGTTCGCGAACGAGAACATTCCCAAAACCATAGCGAGCGCCAAAACGATAACCAAAAGTTTCTTCATTTTTCTCCTCCATATAGATTATGAAATAGTATTTATTGATCACCCTTCTCGGGGGTCATCCAAACTTATTGTTCCGCGTTTTCTCGTTTTCTTTCGCGGAAGAGGAAATTTCCCAATTGATGAAAAAAATACAGCCAAATTATATAATGATATTATGGTACAAACGAGACAGTTTGTCAAGTGTTCTTAAAAAAAAATCCCAAAATTCGACTTTTTTTCTGCAATTATCCATTTTTAACTTCCTTCCTCTTCTTTTCCTCTATAAAAAAAGCCGCGCGCAAAATTGCACGCGGCTTTCAAATTCATTTGATTCCGAGATTAGTTTTCTCTCTTCTTGGTGAAGACAACGATCGCAGCAGCAAGTCCGCCGAGAACGATTCCCGCTTCAGCCTGCTTCGTCGTTCCGCATCCGCCAACTTCAACGTCTGCGATCTCAGTGCGAGCAACGGTCATTGCAGTGTTCATTGCTGCAGTGTTCTTTGCTGCGTCGATTGCTGCATATGCTTTGTCGAGAGCTGCCTGAACGAGTTCCCAATTCTTCTTGGTGTACCACTCCTGCTTGAATTCAGCAGCGAGTTCTGCCTTCTTTGCATCTCTCTCAGCCTGGAGAGCAGCCTCTTCTTCAGCGATGGTAAGAACCGCGTCGATGTCAGCCTTTGCTTTCGTCACAACTGCATTGATTTCATCAGCATCCATAAGATCGGAAATATCTGCTTTTGCAATCGTAACGTAATCAAAGATCTTGCTCCAGTTTCCGGAAGAATAATCAGCTTCCTTCAAAGCAGCAACCGTATTGTCGAGTGCCGTGTAAGCATCGTTCTTTGCGGTCTTCAGTTCTTTTGCGGTTGCAAAGTCAGCTCTTTCATTTGCATCGTATCCAGCGGGATCAATTGCAAAGTGAGGAACAACACCGTTGGTTCCGAGATATCCGTTTGCCTGAAGGATCACATAAACTGAGTCGCCTGCCTTCAAGTGAACCGGGGAGAAGAATGCGTAGAATCCGGTTGCATTCTTGACGAGTTCTTCGCGAACCTTAACTGCAGTTCCCTCCGCGTCTACAACGTACTGAAGAACGGTCATGTCGGTTGCCCACTGATCTTTAATTTCTTCGTCCGTGCAAACGATCACGTAAGAGTCAACGAGCGCAGTTACGCGAATGATGCTCTGCTGGTCGCCGGACGCTGCCCACTGCCAACGCTGCATGGTAAACTTCATATCCGTGTCGGAATCCAAAACCTGATCATCCCAAACAGCAACACCGTCACCCTTGAAAGCAGCAAAGTTGTTAAAGTCAGAGTTCTCAACATCATCCGGATTGAACTTTCCGTAACCGGCCCAGAACTTAAAATTCTGGAAGGTAACGACGTCCGTACCGTTGTGGGATTCCTGCGTCTCCGCACCTTCGGATCTACGGATACCTGTGACGAGATCGTAGAAAAACAAAGTTTCAGCACCTTCTGCGGATGCAACGAGTCCAAAAGAACCAAGCATCAGGCAAAGTGCCAAAACAACGACCAAAAGCTTCGTAATTCTTTTCATTTTTTCCTCCTAACCTTGAAAAATGAATTTAATATATTTCCCCTTAGTTTCATCAGGGTAAAACCAAAATAATTTCAACTTCCGTTTGAAAAACAAAAGTCCACAAAAACACATCTTGCTTTTCATTACAAATATAACTTTATTATAACTTTCTATGCGCTTTTTTTCAATGAGGTTTTCTGCTAATCAACTGATCTTTTCTGCTTTAAAGCAAAAAAAAAGTGCCGTGTGCAAAAGCACACGACACTGTTTCTTTTAATTTGACTTTAATCCGATGCAATTAGTTTTCTCTCTTTTTGGTGAAGACAACGATCGCAGCAGCGAGTCCGCCGAGAACGATTCCCGCTTCAGCCTGCTTCGTGGTTCCGCATCCGCCCATCTTGACTTCTGCAGCAGCCGTCTTCGCAACGGTGATTGCGGTGTTCATTGCAGCAACGTTCTTTGCAGCATCGATCTTTGCATTTGCTTCGTCGATGATTGCCTGAATCTTTTCCCAATTCTTCTTGGTGTAGTACTCAGGGTTGAACGCGCTAGCGAGTTCTGCCTTCTTCTCATCGCGGCGAGCGTTCAATGCAGCCTCTTCTTCAGCGATGGTCAAAACAGCGTCCATATCAGCCTTAGCCTG
>JAZNLR010000069.1:0-7363 GCA_045579195.1 Clostridia bacterium
CGGGACACGTTGACTTTACCGTTGAGGTAGAGCGTTCCCTCCGCATCTTGGACGGCGCTGTTGCGTTGTTCTGTGCAAAGGGTGGCGTTGAGCCGCAGAGTGAGACCGTTTGGAGACAGGCTGATAAGTATAAAGTTCCCCGTTTGGCATTCGTTAACAAGATGGATATCAACGGTGCAAACTTTGAAAATGCCGTCCAGATGATGAAAGATCGCCTCGGAGCAAATGCAGTTCCGCTTCAGCTCCCGATCGGAAAGGAATCCGATTTCGTCGGAGTCGTTGATTTGATTGAAAATCATGCAATCATCTATAAGGATGATCTTGGGAAGGACCTCGAAATTACTGAGATTCCCGAGAACATGAAGGATGAGGCGGAAGTCGCAAGACTGACGCTGATGGAAGCTGTTGCAGATGCAGACGATGAATTGATGATGAAGTTCCTCGAAGGCGAGGAATTCACCGTTGAAGAAATCAAGAGAGGAATCCGTAAGTTGGTCATCGACATGAAGATGACGCCGGTCCTCTGCGGAACGTCTTACCGCAACAAAGGCGTTCAGCCCCTTTTGGATGCTATCGTTGATTATCTCCCGAGTCCGCTCGACGTTGATCACGTCACCGGAATTAACCCCGACACCGGGGAAGAGGAGCAGAGAATCACGGGCGACGATCAGCCGTTCTCCGGTCTTGCATTCAAGATCATGGCAGATCCGTTCGTTGGCAGATTGGCATTCTTCCGTTGCTATAGCGGAACGTTGCAGTCCGGTTCGTACTGCTACAACAGCACGAAGGGCAAGCGTGAGCGTGTTGGCCGCATCATGTTGATGCACGCAAACCACCGCGAAGAGATCTCCGAAATTTACTCGGGTGATATCGCTGCAATCATCGGCTTGAAGGACACCGCAACCGGTGATACCCTCTGCGATGAGAAGGCGCCCATCATTCTTGAGTCGATGGAGTTCCCCGAGCCGGTTATCAACGTTGCGATCGAGCCGAAGACGAAACAGGGTCAGGAAAAGATGACCATGGCGCTCGTCAAGTTGGCTGAAGAAGATCCGACCTTCCGCACTTACACCGATCAGGAAACCGGCCAGACCATTATCGCAGGAATGGGCGAGCTTCACTTGGACATCATCGTCGACAGATTGTTGCGCGAGTTCAAGGTCGAGGCAAACGTCGGACGTCCGCAGGTTGCTTACCGTGAGACCATCAAAAAGGCGGTTGAAGCAGAAGGTAAGTATGCACGTCAGTCCGGTGGTAAAGGACAGTACGGTCACTGTAAGATCAGACTCGAACCTCTGGAACCCGGAAAGGGATACGAGTTCGTGGACGAAACCGTTGGCGGTTCCATCCCGAAGGAGTATATCCAGCCGATCAACAACGGTATCGTCGAGGCTTCCAAGAACGGAATCTTGGCAGGATACGAAGTTGTGGACTTCAAGGTCACCGTTTACGATGGATCTTATCACGAAGTCGACTCCTCCGAAATGGCGTTCAAGATCGCAGGATCTATGGCGTTTAAGGAGGGTATGAGAAAGGCAAGTGCTGTTCTTCTCGAACCGATGATGAAGGTTGAAGTCGTTCTCCCTGAGGATTACTTCGGCGACGTTATGGGCAACGTTTCCGGCCGTCGCGGAACCATTCTCGGAACGGAAGACAGAAACGGATCCAAGGTCATCAACGCAGAGATTCCTCTGTCCGAGATGTTCGGTTATGCAACCGACTTGCGTTCCAGAACGCAGGGCCGCGGAATGTTCACGATGCAGTTTGATCACTATGCTGAAGTTCCCAAGAGTGTCGCAGAAAAGATCATTGGGGAAAGAGGCAGAAATAACAACTAAGGCTCTTATTAATCACATTTCAAAATAAAAAACAAACCAAAAATTTAGGAGGATTATTGAAATGGCTAAGGCGAAATTCGACAGAAGCAAGCCCCACGTAAACGTGGGAACCATCGGTCACGTTGACCATGGTAAAACCACTCTGACCGCTGCAATCACCATGACTATGGCTGCACAGGGTCAGGCAGAAAAGATGAGATATGATCAGATCGACAAGGCTCCCGAAGAGAGAGAAAGAGGTATTACCATCAATACCGCTCACGTTGAGTATCAGACCGCTAAGCGTCACTATGCTCACGTTGACTGCCCGGGACACGCAGACTACGTTAAGAACATGATCACCGGTGCTGCTCAGATGGACGGCGCAATCTTGGTTGTTGCATCCACCGACGGTCCGATGCCTCAGACCCGTGAGCACATCTTGCTCGCTCGTCAGGTAGGTGTTCCTTACATCGTTGTCTTCATGAACAAGGTTGACCAGGTTGACGATCCCGAACTCCTCGAGCTCGTTGAAATGGAAATCCGTGAGTTGCTCTCTTCCTACGACTTCCCCGGCGACGACACCCCGATTGTTAAGGGTTCCGCTTTGAAGGCTTTGGAAGCTGCTACCTCTTGTGATGATCCTACTGCTCTTCAGGCTAACCCGGACTGCGCTTGCATTTACGAGTTGATGGATGCAATCGACAGCTACATTCCTGATCCTGAGCGCGACTCCGCTAAGCCGTTCTTGATGCCTGTTGAGGGTGTTCACACCATCTCCGGCCGTGGTACGGTTGCTACCGGTAGAGTTGAGCGTGGTGTTGCTCACGTTGGCGACCCCATCGAAATCGTTGGATTGCAGGATAAGCCCAGCACTTCCGTCATTACCGGACTCGAGATGTTCCACAAGCAGCTCGACGAAGCTATGGCAGGTGACAACGTTGGTGCATTGCTCCGTGGCGTTGACAGAAAGGCTATCGAGCGTGGACAGGTTATCGCTAAGCCCGGCTCCATCAAGCCCCACACGCACTTCGAGGCTCAGGTTTACGTCCTGACCAAGGAAGAGGGCGGACGTCACACTCCGTTCTTCAACGGATATCGTCCTCAGTTCTTCTTCAGAACGACCGACGTTACCGGTTCCACCGAGCTCCCTGCTGGCGTAGAGATGGTTATGCCTGGTGACCACATCACCATGACCATTAAGCTCATCACCCCCGTTGCTATCGAAGAAGGTCTCCGTTTCGCTATTCGTGAAGGCGGCCGTACCGTTGGTTCGGGTGTTGTTTCCAAGATCATCGAATAATCTTGTAAAAACAGTTAACAAAACGCGAAAGGTTTTCCTTTCGCGTTTTTTCTTTTTGTTAACTTCTTAACAGCAATCCTCAAACTGTTGACTTTCGAGGCGGAATTTTATATAATCTCTTATAGATGAATATTGTCCTTATATAATAAGGATTAAAAGGGAGTAGTTGTAAATCGGGGGTCAACATCCTGGCGCACGAGCGTCTGGCACCGATTCCGAACAAACTTTTCGGTAACGAGACTTTTAACGGACCGCTTTTTCGTAAAGAATTAAAGAGCGTTATGTTATGAAGTCTTTTTTATATTAAATCATAGGATAGGTAAATGCTATGTACAGAAAAACGGTAGATGACGTTTGCACAGAGCTGAGTTGCGACCGTAAGGTCGGCCTTTCCGCGCAAGAAGCTGCAGAGCGCCTTGCGAAGAACGGAAAGAACGAGCTCCAGGAAAAGAAAAAGAAGAGCAAACTTGCCATCTTCTTGTCCCAGTTGAACGATCCGATGATCTTCATCCTCTTTGCTGCAGCAGGAATTTCCATCATCCTGAAGGAAATTGCAGACGCGGCGATCATTTTGGCGGTTGTGTTGCTCAACGCAATCATTGGAATGGTGCAGGAGGCAAAGGCAGAGGCCGCGCTTGACGCGCTCAAGAAGCTGTCCAGCCCGACGGCACTTGTCCGCAGAGACGGTCAGGTCATCGAAATTCCTGCTGCCGAGCTTGTCGTTGGCGATATCGTTATCCTCGACGCAGGCCGTGTTGTTCCGGCTGACTTGAGATTGACGACTGCTGTTAACCTCAAGATTGAGGAATCTGCGTTGACGGGTGAATCGGTTGCTGTTGAAAAAGATTGCAACTTCTGCGCAGAAGACGAGATCGGAATCGGCGATCGCATCAACTGTGCATATTCTTCCACCAGCGTAACCTACGGCAGAGGCGAAGGCATCGTCATTGCAACGGGAATGCAGACCGAGATCGGTAAGATCGCGACCATGATCAATGAGGAGAAGGATGAAATGACTCCGCTCCAAAAGCGTCTTGCAGACCTTGGCAAGGTGCTCGGCATCCTCGCGGTCGGAATCTGCGTTGCGCTGTTTGTTGTTGCGCTCATTCAAAAGCGTGATATCATTGAAATGCTCTTGACGGCAATTTCCCTTGCAGTCGCTGCAATTCCGGAGGGCTTGCCTGCCGTCGTTACCATCGTTCTCGCGCTTGGCGTTCAGAGAATGGTTAAGGTCAACACCATCGTTCGTAAGCTCCCGGCAGTTGAGACCTTGGGCGCTGTCAGCGTTGTCTGCTCGGATAAGACCGGAACGTTGACTCAGAACAGAATGACCGTCACGAAGGTGTTCGCTCGCGGACAGGTAATGGCTGTAAACGAACTTTCGAAAGAAGAAGACGAGCTGTTCTTGCGTGGATTTGTTCTCTGTAACGATGCATCCATCGCAGGCGGAAACAAGATCGGCGATCCGACTGAGATCGCGCTCCTTGACATGGGTGTTCCTTATGACGTTCTCCGCGAGGAAGTGGAGGTAGGATATCCGCGAATCAACGAGCAGGCATTTGACTCTGACCGTAAGATGATGACCACCGTGCATCGCGATGCAAACGGCAAGGTCGAGGCATACACGAAGGGCGCTATGGACGTGATCTTGTCCCGCTGTACCGCTCGCTATGAAAACGGCGCGTTCCGTCCTATCACGGAGGACGACCGCATTGAAATCGCAAACGCATCCTCCCAGATGGCAAAAGACGCATTGCGCGTTCTTGCTCTTGCTGTGAAGATGGATGACGACACCGCAACCGAAGAAAACCTTGCGTTCGTCGGTTTGGTTGGAATGATCGACCCGCCGCGTCCTGAAGCGAAGGACGCAGTTGAGTCCTTCAAGCGCGCAGGCATTCGCACCATCATGATCACGGGTGACCATCGTGACACCGCGTTTGCAATCGCAAAGGAATTGGGAATCGCAACCGAGGAATCTGAGTGCATCACCGGCGGAGAGCTCTCCGAGCTGACGCAGGAAGAATTGAACGCTCGCGTTCTCAACCTCCGCGTGTTTGCCCGCGTTTCTCCGGAACACAAGGTTATGATCGTCAAGGCATTTAAGGCCCACGGATTCATCGTCTCCATGACGGGTGACGGCGTTAATGACGCTCCTTCGCTTAAGGCTGCTGACATCGGCGTTGCAATGGGCATCACCGGAACGGACGTTTCCAAGGGCGCTGCCGACATGGTCTTGACCGATGACAACTTCGCAACCATCGAAAAGGCGGTTGAAGAGGGAAGAAACATTTACGGAAACATCAAGAAGTCCGTTCTGTTCCTGCTCTCCTCCAACTTCGGTGAGATCATCACGATGTTCGGCTCGATCGTTGCAGGTCTTGCAGCTCCGCTCAAGGCAATCCATATTCTTTGGGTCAACTTGATCACTGACTCTCTGCCCGGCCTTGCGCTTGGCGTTGACTCCAAGAACAAAGACATTATGAAAGAACCTCCGCGTCGTGCAGACGAAAGCCTGTTCGCACATGGCGGCCTTGCAACCACCATTTTCTATGGCGTTGTGATCGGCTTGATCACGTTGACTGCATTCCTTTATTCTCCGATCAAAGCACTCGGCGATGCAGGCATTGCAGTCACGCTTAAGAACATCATCCAGATCTTGGAAGGGGACGTCGAGCTTCTGACTCACGCACAGACGTATGCATTCGTGACGCTCGCAATTAGCCAGCTGTTCCACGCAATCGGAATGCGCAACGTGAAGAAGACTGTTTTCAAGATGAATCATCTCGAAAACAAGATGATGATCATTGCATTCATCGTCGGATTCGCACTCCAGATCGCAGTCACCGAAATCCCGTTCCTTGTAAACGCATTCGGAACGACCCAGCTTGCTTTCATTGAGTGGGTTGAGCTTTGCGTTATCGCTTTGGTTCCTCTGTTTATCCACGAAGTTATCGTTTTCGTTCGTTGGATCGCAGAAAAGATCAAGGCAAAGCGCGGATAAGCGGTTTTGAAGAACACAAAGGAGCGAAAGTTTTTCGCTCCTTTATTTTTGCAGAAAAACGACAAAAAGCAAGGTATTTCTTGCTTTCAAGCACTTGAATTGCTTGACATCCCGAGAAAGGTATGATAAAATAATCAAGCACTCTTTCTCGGGAGTGTATTTTTGCGGTGTTCAAAAAAGGGAATATCGCCTGATTTCAACACGGAACAGAAGTGTCTGAAAAATATTTATGGAGCTGTTACGAAGATGAGAGTGAAGATCACGTTGGCTTGCACCGAGTGCAAACAGAGAAACTATGACACGATGAAGAATAAGAAGAACGACCCTGAGAGAATCGAGATCAAGAAGTACTGCAGATTCTGCAAGAAGACGACCGTTCACAAAGAGTCGAAATAAGTTCGAGGTAACGAAAATGGCGAAGAATGAGAATTTGAACGCTGATCAGAAGCTTGACAATGTCGAGATTGCTGCTTCTGCCGATGCAACTGAGCTCGTTCCCGTTGAGGAGAGAGCTAACGCGAAGGCACCTGCAACCGACAGCAAGAAGGATGCAGCGAATTCGAAGAAGAAAAACGTAAAGAAGGAAAAGAAGGGCTTGGGACGTAAGCTCAAAGAGATCTTCTCTGAGCTCAAGAAAGTGTCTTGGCCGACCTTTGCGCAGGTTTTGAAGCAGACCGGCGTCGTTTTAGTTGTCGTTCTTTGCTTCCTGATCGTCATTGGCGCGTTCGACGCAGGTTTGTCCGCGCTGTTTAAACTGCTTGTAGGTTAAAGAGGAGAACGATGGACGAGAGAAAGCCGTATTGGTACGTGTTGCATACGTATTCCGGGTACGAAAACGTCGTCAAGGATAGCATTGAGCGCTTGGTTGAAAACCAGAACCTTCAGGACTTGATTTTTGACATCCGCATTCCGATGGAACAGACCTTGGAAGAGAAGGATGGAAAGCGTAAAGTCGTGGAGCGTAAGTTGCTGCCTTGCTATATCTTCATTAAGCTCATCTACACGAATGACATCTGGTATCAGTTGACCAACACGCACGGCGTGACGGGATTCGTTGGCCCGGGTGGACATCCGCTGCCGCTCACGGAAGAGGAAGTTAAGCGCATGCGCCTTGAAAAGACTGTCGAAGACGCAAATTATGTTGTCGGCGAAGAGATCAAGGTTGTTTCCGGTCCGCTCGAGAGTTTCACCGGCAAGATCACCGAGGTTGACGACAAGAACCAGAAAGCAAAGGTCCTCGTT
>JAZNLR010000070.1:0-2979 GCA_045579195.1 Clostridia bacterium
CAAGCGGGCTTAGGAAGACAAACCAAATGATCAACTCCTTGGCTCACAGAACGACATGGCTACGATCCGACTTGGAGAGTTGGGCAATCCTTGCGGTATCTTCACGTTGGAAGTTGATGACGAGCTCATCATCGACCCTCCTGTGAAGCCTGCACTTCCTGTTCCTTCGAAGGCGGACGTTATCCTCAATGGAAGCGACGTCATCTATTTGGGTCAGTCGTTCAGCTTCTCTTGCGACACTGACGCTTACGGTTCCGCAACCGTTTACAGCTGGACTGCAAACGGAACCGAATTCGCAACCACGAAGGACGCTGTCTTCACGCCTGATCAGGTCAGAACTTATGACATTCAAGTGACTGTTAACGGATTTGAGAGCGAGATAATGCCCGTTCACGTCCTCTCCTACATCACAGACTTCGGCGCACCAGATGTTATGAACGCATTGTTGGGCTCTCAGGGTGAAGCAACGAGCTTTATCCCTGAAATGGGGCGCGAAGTCAAAGAGCTCACCATCAGCGGTGGATATGGATTCATCGATCCTGAAAACTTTAAATGGGAAGACATCAAGAAGTACGCTTATTTCAGTGGAAATGCGAGCGCTCCCGGTTATTATGACTTTCTGGCAAACGCAGAAGCAGACATCACAGATTACCAGGTTGGTATGGATCGTTTGTACTGGAGAGTAAATAAGGATGTGGGTGATGCATTCATCATCTTGACCGCAAAGGAAGATTGCTTCGTTGACGTTTGGACGCCTCAAAACACACAGCAGTCAACCAGCATGGTTGTGACCCAGTGGGTTGTTGATGCGGAAGGAACGATGGTTAAGGTGCGTCAGAGATTGGTTACGCGCGAAAGCGATGCTCACGCATTCTTTGATGGCGTTCACCTCAAAGCAAGCGACAGCTTGATCATTCAGACCAGCAGTATGGGCGGAGCAGATGTCAAAAACAGCGTCTTGCCGTGTTTTTCTGTTGACGCTTCTGCGTACGACGAGGCAAAGCGTGTTGATTTTGAAAACGCAAAGGCTCCGTACATCACAGAGTTCAACGCAACGCACGTTCAAAACGCATTGTTGGGCTCTCAGGGTGCAGCAACGAGCTTTATCCCTGAGCTGTCAAGCGAAGTCAAAGCGCTCACCATCTACGGCGGAAACGACAGATACATCGATCTTGAAAACTTCAAAATTTCGCACATCTACAAATGGTATGCATTCAGCGGAACGTCCGGCGCCGAAACGCCTAACCCAAATGATAAACTGTACTACCACTATGAGGATGGGATTAGCATGGAGCGTTTCCAGTGGAGTGCATCTCCGACCAGTGGCGATGTCTTCATCGTCTTGACCGCAAAGGAAGACTGCTTCGTTGACGTTTGGACGAATGAGATCACAGGTCAGTTGGCGACCAAAATGGTGATGACGCAGTGGTATTTGAGCGCTGAAGGAAGACTCGTTATGCTTCGTCAGGAAAACGTGAAGGATGCAACCGATGCGCACGCATTCTTTGATGGTGTGCACCTCAAAGCGGGCGACAGCTTGATCATTCAGAACGGTAACGATGGATATAGTGTAGGAACGAACCAGGTTTGGCCGCAGTTCAGAGTCGACACCGCTGCATACGACGAAACTAAGCGTAATGATTATTTAGTTTGCTACGACATCACCGAATTTAATGCAGCCCACGTTGCAAACGCAATCTTGGGTTCTGAAGGAAAGCCGACTTCCGTAATTCCTGAATTGACAGGAATAGTCAAAGAGCTCACAATTTATGCCGGTTGGGGCGAGATGGACTATGTTGACTTCAATGAGAGCGACATCAAGGATTATGCATTCTTCCTCGGAACTCCGGGCGCAGAAAAGCCAGGACCAAATGACCTCATTGCAAACGCAGAGTCCGATGACGGAACGTGGCAGGTTGGTATGCAGCGTTGGCAGTGGAGAGCAAGCAAGGATGCTGGCAATGCATACATCATCTTGACCGCAAAGGAAGATTGCTTTGTTGACGTTTGGACGAAGGAAATCAAAAATCAGTGGGCAACCAATATGGTGATTAACCAGTACGTTATTGCCCCGGATGGAAGGATCGCGCTCATTCGTCAGGAAAGCGTTAAGAAAGAAGACACGACGGATGCCCACGCATTCTTTGACGGCGTTCATCTCAAAGCTGGCGACAAGGTTGTCATTGAATTGACGCACGGCGAATATGCTCCGGGAACGAACGGCGTTTGGCCGCAGTTCTCGGTTGACGCTTCTGCATACGACGAGAGCAAGCGCGTTGATTTTGAGACTCTTAATGATCTCCTTTCTGTTAAGAACGATGCAATCGCTGAAATTGATGCTCTTGTTGGCGCATTGAAGGAAGAGGATTATACTTCCGGACAGTGGTCTACGATCTCTAATTATGCTAGTGTCGCAAAGGACGCCATCATCTTGGCATCGAGTGTTGAAATTGTCGAAACCACACTTGAGAACGCAAAGGCAAGCATTGGTGAAATTGTTTCGGATCAAAAAGAGCGGAATGATGCAATGGCTGAGCTGGCATTGGCGGCAGGGGATCAAGAAGACTATCCCGCTGATCGTTGGGCAATCATTCAGTCTATTCTCGATCGTGCAGGGATTGAAATTCAATATGCAAGAGACAGTGTAAAACTTGCCGCAGAAAAGAACTATTTCCTCGCAATCATCGTGGAGATCAAAGACCTCCAGCAACAGAAAGACGCAGCGAATGCTGCACTTGCAGAAAAGGAAGCGAAGATTGCCGACTTGGAGGCAGCACTTGCAGATAAGGTAGCTGAGCTCGCTGAAAAGGAAGCGAAGATTGCTGAATTGGAGGCAGCGCTTGCAGGAGCGGAAAGAGAGCTTATGGACTTGCAAGACAAATATGCGACTGATCTTGCGGCAAAGGAAGCTGAGATCGCTGAAAAGGTAGCTGAGCTTGCCGAAATGGAAGAAGCACTCGCCGAAATGGAGGAAGAGCT
>JAZNLR010000071.1:0-14651 GCA_045579195.1 Clostridia bacterium
ACCAGTTCAAATCTGGTTAGCAGCTCCAGCAAGATCCGTATGCTTAGCGTACGGATCTTTTTTTGAAAAGAATGACGAAATGGCAGAAAGTCTTCCATTTTCGTTCGAAGTATAGTATAATAGAAAGAAGAAAGATCCGGAGAGGGAATCATGGGAAATTGTTTCGTTTCGCGCGAGATCTCGCAGATTAAGTTTAATGAACGCGTCATCGAAGAGGCCGCTTGCCAGCAGACTCCGCTTGTCGACCGCCTCAAGTTCCTCAGCATCTATAACAGCAATATGGATGAGTTCTATATGGTGCGCGTTGGAAAGCTTGCGGCCCGCTTGAGAAAGTGCAGAAAAAAGAGCCTCGCAGGAAACGAGGCTGCAGAGCGCGAGCGCGTTGCAATCATCCGCCTTCTTTCGGAAATCTACCGTGAGACCGAAGCGGCAAACGAGCAGGCTGCCGCGGCGTACCGCGAGATCTTGGAGGCGTTTTCAAAGCACGAGATCTTCTTCTGCAAACCTGAAGCCCTCACAGAAGGGGAGCTTAAGAAGCTCAAAGACTTCTTCAAGGAGGAAGTTTTCCCCGTTCTTTCCCAGGTGTTCGTCAAAGACAACCTTTCATTTCCGCACCTTGACAACTGCAAGCGGTACTTAATGGCGGACCTCTCCACCCCCGCTGACGAAATGTTCGGCATCGTGGGCGTTCCTGACTTTTTGGACAACGCGCACACCATCAAGAGTGGGAATGCGACCAAGATCGTCTTGATGGAGGACATCTTGCTTTATTTTCTTCCGCGCGTTTTCCCGCTTTCCCGAGTGGCAAACGCTGCGCTCATTCGCTTGACGCGCAATGGAGACCTCGATCCCGATGAGGCGATGGAGTCCTCCAACTATCCCGCGCGCCTTTCCTCCCTTCTTTTAAAGCGTAACAAACAAGTTCCCGTCCGCTTGGAGTACCGCGGAAAGCTCTCCAACGGAATGCGGAGATTCTTGCTCACAAACACCGATTTCTTCGGGCAGGGCATTTTCCACGTCCACACGCCTTTTGATTTTTCCTTCATCGCAACACTGGAGCATTTGATCGATTTTGCAGAACAGCTCACGAAGAAGGAGGGCAAAGAACGCCCGCAGATCCTGCAGGAGTTGACGTCCGTTTCTTATCGGCCGGCATACCCTGCAGTATATAAGAATGCCGAGAGCATTCTTGACCTTGCATCCAAGCGCGATCTGTTGTTCTCCTTCCCGTTTGAGAGCGCCGATCCCTTCCTGCGCCTCCTTGATGAGGCCGCTGACCGTGCGGATGTTCTTTCGATCAAGACCACGCTTTACCGCGTTTCCAAAAACAACTCGCGCGTTGTGGATGCACTCTGCCGCGCGGCTGAGAACGGCAAGAACGTCACCGTCGTCATCGAGCTGAAGGCGCGCTTTGACGAGGCAAACAACATTAGCGTTTCCTCACGGTTGCAAAAGGCGGGGTGTCTTGTGCAATTTGGCATGCCGTACTTCAAGATCCACAGCAAGATCTTGCTCATCGAGAAGAGCGGCGCAACCCGTTCGCGGTTTGTGACGTTGCTCGGAACGGGCAACTTCAACGAGGAGACAGCGCGCGTTTATACTGACCTTCACGTTGTGACCGCGGACCGCGTTATCGCGGAGGATGCAAAGAAGTTTTTCCACGCGATTGCAACCGAAAGAACAGATGTGCAGTACGCAAAGATGCTCGTCTCTCCGACCACCTTCCGTCAGACGATGGTGCAAAAGATCGATGAAGAGATCGAAAAGAGCAAAGAGGGCAAGCCCTGTCGCATCGTGATGAAAACGAACGGCCTCAACCATCCGGAGATCATGGAAAAGCTCATCGAGGCCTCGAATGCAGGCGTTCCCATCTCCCTGATTGTGCGCGGCGTTTGCTGTCTTTTGCCGAACATCCCCGAAAAGACCGAGAACATTCGCATCATTTCGGTCGTGGGCAAATTCCTGGAGCATTCGAGGATTTACCTCTTTGGCTGCGGCAATGAGCGTTCTGTTTACATCGCTTCGGGGGATATGATGGTGCGCAACCTCGACAAGCGCTTTGAGATTTGTTATCAGGTGCGCAGAAAGCACATCGCCGATCGCATTGAACGTTTGTTGAAGATATACCTCTGCGACAACGTGAAAGCGCGCGAACTGCAGGCGGACGGCTCTTACGTTTTGCGAACGCCAAACGGGGAGATACCCCTCTGTGCGCAGGAAGAGTTGGTTGCCGAAGCAAAGCGATCTGCAATAAAAAAGAAATAAAAAAGAAGCGATGCCCTTCAAAGCATCGCTTTTCTTTTTTTTCATCTTTTTATTACTTTTTGCGGATTGCAATGCAGGTCGTTGCAGAGATGACAACTTCCAGCGAGGTAATCGCAAGAACCGTCAGAAGGCCTTTCCCAATTGCCATCAATCCAAAGACGTACACAACCGAGAATGTCAGGAAGCTGATTGCAAAGAAGAGAAGCAGGTTTGTGACCACGGAGAACACTCGGCGCTTCACCGTGTTTCGGAAGGTGAACAACGTGATGAGTGCGAACAGCGCAATCACAATATAAATAATGACACCGACGAGAGCGAGCGTGTTTGCGGTCGCTGTTTCTGCTGAGGTCAAGCCGGCTGCAAGAATTGCGGTGCTGTAAATGTCGACAAAGTCCGTTCCCAAAAGGTCGTTGATGACGGGGAAGAAAAGATCAATTCCGCGGATGACTTCGCCGGTTGATGTCGTCAAAAAGGGAAGGAGCGCCGTTCCTGCCGCAAGCAGGGAAAGGAGGAAGAGAATCACGCCGATGGCGGCAGACCCCTTGTTCGTTTGTTTCTTTTCCTTGTGGGGAGTTTCCTTTTTCTCCGGCTCGGGGGAAGGCTCGTGCTTGAATTCTTCCTTGGCGGGCTGTTTTTCCAAAGAGGAAGGCGTTTGCTCTTCCAAAGAAGACGGTTGCGCTTCCAAAGCTTCCGGCGTTGTCAAAACATCCGTAGCTGCTTCAACATCAAGCGCTTGCCCTTTAACGGGTTCGGAAGGAACAGCGGATGTCTCTTTCGGCGGCTCTGGCTGAGAAATGGGCTCTTCCGTTAAGGCCGCTTGTTCACTTGCCACTTCTTCCGTGGGCACATCTACGGGCTTTGGAACGCCCAGCGCCAAAGTTCCGTTTGCCGTCATCTCGTTGATGATTGCAAGGATTGTTTCAACGTCTTCATCGTGTGCGGCAGGCGCTGTAGACTCCGGAGGGAGTGGGCGCTGGGGCGCAGTGGGATAAGACGGCGAATAGCGCGGACGCGGAACATACGGTCGGAAGGATTCACGTCGAGGCGAAAGCGTGGCGCGCGGTCGTGCGCCTTGCGCGTTCAATGCATGTAAACAATATGGGCAGACGGTTGCTTCGGCCGCAAGCTCGTGCTTGCAGAACGGGCAAATCTGCACGCGGATCTCATCAAACTCACGCCCACCGCAGCGATTGCACGCGAGGACGTCGTCCGAAACCGGAGTTTGACAAGTTCTGCAAACTTTCATAGTGCCACCTTCTTTTTCTAAAATGGGAGAACCTCTCCCTTTTTAAATTATATAGCGGATTGAGGCGAAAGTCAATGCTTTTCTAGCGGATTGTCAAACTTCTTCTGATTGCTTTGAAAGCTAACAGTTAGAAAACAAACAATTATGCTTCAGCACTTGCGCGCTTGGAAAAACCGCGCACATTGACGGAGAGGTCAAGGTCAACTGCCTCGAAGTACTTTTCCGGCTCATCGAGCGAGGAGAGAAATGCAGAGAACGCCTTATGATGTTTCTTATTGCACGTTTCGCCAACAGAGAAGGCGTCACAGTTTGCCTCTTTCAGAACATGAAAGAGCGCGGCACTCTCAGAGAGGAGCTTTTGTTCTGCGTGCGCCAAGATTTCGTTTGGAACTGCACCGCTTGCTGTGAAATCTGTGATCTCCTTTTCACCGTTCCGCGTTTCCACGAGCTTGACGAGAAGGTCAAGTTTGACGTGCATTGTGATGCCATCGCTCCGCACGGAGAAGTTGGTTTTCACGCCGTGCCGAACGACGTCCAAAACGGCATCCACGTTGCGTTCGCCGTTCGGACGAACAATGGGAACGGACTTCACCTCCAAAAGAGCGCCTTTGGTCTTTTGGGAAAGAAGGTTGAAAATCAGCGTCTCGTCAGAAGTTAAAGAGGCAACGAGTTTTTGCTTGGAAAAGAGGGCGGTCTTCGTCGCATCGAAGAACACCTTTTTTTGTTTTTGCGCGCTCTTTTGGCTCGTGTCCTGCACGCCGGCCTGATCTTCGGGCAGGGGGATCGTTGAGAGCAAGGGAACAGCGTTGTCCGTTCCGCGCGTATAAAATCGCCGAGAAAACTCTTTCAAGTTGGTTGCGTGAATGTTAGCGGAGTGTGCATAGCCTTGAAAAATGACCTTTTGAATTCCAAACGAGCTGATTTCGTCAAGCGGCGTTGCAGACTTGAGAAGCTCCTTAGGACTTCCGTCTGCAATGACGAGAAGAGCGCTGTCCATCGCACGGTCGGAGCGAAGAAAAAATTCAAGCGCTTCCATCAAATCGCCCTCCGCAACCTTTCTGGAAATGAGAATGAGGTTACAAAAGGAAAGCAGGGGGCGCCAACCCGTGCGCTCTGAAAAGGTGTCGATTGCCTCAGCAACAGAGGGGGCGCGGACGGTGAGCAACGACTGTTTTTGGGTTGCGTTTTCACTCTTTGACTGTGAAACAGCAAGCTGGGCAGAAAGTTCATATCCCTCGGGTGCGGTGTCGATGCCTAGACAGATGACAATTGCGGATTTCTCCGCATCCGCGCCGCCGAAGTCGTACCCAAAAAAGCAGAGGATGAGAAAGGCAAAGAGAAAAAAGACAGCTTTGCTCCGTAAGGGATAGCGGTTGTTTTTGTTTTGTGCAGTCATTGAGGAAGCTCCTTTCTCTGTTTTTGAAAGCGGCTGGCAAAAAGGGGCGTCAGGAGAGGAATGCCGAGCTGCAGGGGCAAGAAAGCAAAGACGAGAAAACGAGAAAAGATGTGATAGATGTCTGCATAGGGAACCTGCGGGAGAGAAACAAAGATGAGAAGGGCGGCGGAACAGACGAGAAGAGGTGGCGTCGCACTTTTGGAAAGCGCCTGCGAAAAGCAGGATGCCGCGCACGCAAGGTCAAGTGCGATGCGGACGAAGAGTGCCATTAAAATGAGCAGAACGGGCAACCAATCCAAGCGCCCGATGTTGGAGAAAACGGTGTTATATTTTCCGATTTTTGTGATTGCATAAGTTTGGCGTACAGCGGTTTCTCCAAACACACCGAAGAAGCAGACAAAAAAGAGCGCCGTGAGCACAATTCCGCCTGCGTACGCCAAGATAGCCTTTTTTGCTCTTCTTTTTGCAGGCGCAAGCTTTCCAAGGAGGAGCAAAAGGGGCATAAAATCTCCAAACCATGGCAGCGAAAAGAATGCGCCTTTCGCCACCGGGGAAGGACCGAACTCTAGGACGGGAAGGAGGTTGAAAAGGTCGGAAGAGGAAAGCCCGAGGAGAATGAGCAGGAGAACGCCACCAAAGAAGAAGGGCCAGAAGAACTCATTTACGCGCAGAATGATGCGAAGCCCTTTCCACGCAGCGTACGTCGCGCAAAGGATGAACGGGACGAAGACGAAAAGGCTGGGCGTGACGTCATAGAGCGTGTTGATTGCAAGAAGCTTACATGAGTGGGTCGGGGGAACGGCACGCAGGAGAAAGAAGACTCCGTAAAGAAAGAGAAGAACCCGCGAAAAACCCTTCTGAAAGAAGGCGGAAAGAAGGGAGAAGAAGTCCGCCTCGGGCGCACGCTTTGCTGCAATGCACAAGGAAAGCAACGCAAGCGCATCCACCGCGCCGCAGAGAAGCACGGAAAGATAGGCATCCCTTCCGACCTCAAATGCAAGCAACGTCGGGAGCAAGATAATTTTGGAAACGGGGATGAGGGTGACAAATAAAAGGCAAATTTGCCGCAGGGAAAAAGATTGCTGTTTCATAAGAGATTCCTTTCGTTATGGATTGCGCTTTCGAACGCGATTGCCTGTCGGGATAGAGCGAGGCCGTTCGGTCATGGTGAACAGCTTCTTTCGAATGAGTGCGTCTTTCATATCTCCGCGGTGAAAGGGGGCGAACGGTGCGAAGAGGGGCGTTCCGTAATTCTCCAGCGAGAGGGCGTAAAAGGAAAGGCACATCACGCCGAGAAGGATGCCCAGGAAGCCGAACGAGCCCGCCAGAATGAGAAACACCAACCTTAAGACGGAAAGTGTTCCGTTCTGATCAGGGACGGTGTACATCCCGATGCCCGAAAGAGCCATGATCATAATTGTGGGCGTGCTGACCAGGCCTGCGCGCACGGCGGTGTCCCCCAAGACGAGCGCCCCCACGACCGAGAGCGCCATCCCGACATACTTCGGCATCCGCACACTCGCCTCGTTGAGGATTTCAAAGATGAGAAGTGTGAAAAAGAGCTCCAGCCCGGGAGAGAGAGGAATGCCTTTGATGGAGTCAATAACGGTCATCAAAAAGCGCAACGGAATAAGGTGCAGGTGGTAAAGCTGCGCGGCGACGAACATCCCCGGCATCAGGACGGAGATGAGAACGGAAATGAACCGAACGAAGCGCGCAAAGGTCGCTTTATAAGAAAGGGTGTAATAATCCTCAGGGCTTTGGAAGTCTTCCAAGAGAACGTACGGCACGGTGAGCGCGAACGGAGTTCCATCCACGATGACGCCCACGCGCCCTTCGAGAAGTTTTGCCGCAAGAATGTCCGGCTTTTCAGTGTTTCCAATCTGCTTAAAAAGGGAGCTTTTGTGATCCTCCAGCGCTTCAACAAGGTAGGAAGAATCCAAGATCCCGTCAACATCCAACGCCTCCAGGCGCGCTTTGACGCGCGCAACCACCGTTTCATCCGCCACGCCTTTTAGGAAAACGACGGCAACGTTGGTCTTGGAAAAGCGGCCCAGCTTGAGGGTCTCCATGGAAAATGCGGGTGTTCGAAGCTTGCGCCGAAGGAGAACGAGGTTCATTTGGAAGTCCTCCGTGAAGCCTTCGCGCGGACCTTTGATGACGGTGGAGGTCGGCGATTCGGTGACGGCGCGGCGATCCCACTTCTTCACGCCTGCCGAAAGCCCTACACAAAAACCTTCCGCAAGAAGGATGGCATTTCCGTTGAGCAGATCGTCAACGAGCGTGTTTATGTCTGCAAGGCTCTTCAGCTCACATTGCGTGATGCAGTGAGAAGAAACCGCCTCTGCAGAACAGCAAACGGCGGCGTCCGCTTCGCCGATCGGGCGGATGATTGCCTCATTGATGAGTTCTTTGTCCGACATGCCGTCCACAAACAGGACGGCAAACGCGCGGTTCGCGCCAAAAAAGCGGCGCGTGATCACGCCCGAGTTTTCCCCAAGCAGCGCTTGGATGGCATTCACCGCATCGTCCAGGCGGAAGGGAATCGAGCTCCCGTCGTTCATAAGCACACCTCGTTTCTTTTTCTTTCCTCTATTGTGCGCCATTCAAAGGAGAGTATGCGCGAAAAAGTGGGCATAAGAGAAAGAGGTGAGGCATAGTTTAGTTGCATATCGCAAGGAGGGGAAAAGGATGACAATGGCAATGCTATACGGAATTCTTTCCGGCGTTCTCGGAACGGGGATGGGCGGAATTTTGGGCGTGGCAATGCGAGGGAAGGACTCCCTCAAAGCCCGTCTGCTCGGCTTTTCTGCCGGGTTTATGCTTGCTGTGGTTGCGTTCGATCTCCTGCCTGAGGCACTTTCGTTTGCGGGGGCGACGATCGCAATCGCATCCACGGTTTTGGGAGCAACAGTTGTCGCTTTGCTTCGAGACTGGGTGGAAAAACGGGTGAAAAAAAAGACCGAACGCGAAGGCGCTCGGGCGGACTTTTTGCGGGCGGGAATTTTGATCAGTATTGCGATTGCCATTCATAATTTTCCCGAAGGCCTTGCGATCGGTTCGGGTGAGGCCGTGGGAAGCGGCCTTGCAATGACCCTTCTCATCGCCATGCACGACGTTCCGGAAGGCGCAGCGATGGCGCTCACGCTGAAGGTGGGTGGAGTGAGCGCGGGCCGCGCTGTTCTCACCTGCGCGTTGACGGGTATCCCGACGGTGGCGGGGGCTGTGGTCGGCTTTTTGATCGGCGGTGTTTCACCCATCGGACTTTCAGTCTGCTTTGGGCTTGCCGCAGGTGCAATGCTGGACGTTCTCTTTTGTGAGCTTTTGCCAAAGGCGTTTGAAACCGAGAAAACGCAAGCACCGCTTGGTGTGCTCTTTGGGCTGTTGCTCGGGTTTGCGCTGTTGCAAATCCTATAAAAAAGCCCCACGCGATTTTGCGTGAGGCAAGGGTTCATTCGCCGTGTTCCAAAAGGAAGGCTTTCATTTGTTCAAACGTCTCGTCCGAAATGACATGTTCGATGCGGCAAGCATCGGCTTGCGCCGTTTCGGGGGAGACCTTCAATGTCTTTTCCAGGAAGGACGTGAGGATATGGTGTCGCTCATAGATCTTCTCTGCAAGTTCAAAACCCTGCGGCGTGAAGTGAATATGCCCAAGCTCGTCAATGGTGATGAGCTCTTTTTTTCGCAAGATGCCCATCGCGCGGCTCACGCTTGCGCGGGAGTACCCCAGCTCGTTTGCGACGTCCACAGAGTGAACGTGTCCGCTGCGCTTTTGCAGGACGAGGATGGTTTCAATGTAATTTTCGCCCGATTCCAACATTTTCATCGCGCGCACCCCTTTCACATTCTTCCTTTTTAGTATATCACAAACGAGAGAAGAATGCAAGAGCAAAAAAACAGGGCGTTAAACGCCCTGATCGTCCCGCCCTTTGACAGGAGCGGTGAAGCCTTGCCCAAGCACTTCGCGCGTGGGGGAGGCAAATGCAAATGCGTGTGGGTCGACCGCTTTTAAGATGCGGTGGAACGCCGTGATCTCGCGGCGCAGGACAACGCACATGATGACGTTGCGCTTTTCTTTGGTGTACATTCCCTTCCCCTCGAGCAAAGTAACACCGCGGCGTAAGGAGTGGAAGATGGCTTCCGAAAGCTCTTCAGGTTTATCGGTGAAGACCTGGAAGACGACGGATGAAGTGAAGCCGTTTAGAATGGTTTCGTTGATCTTCGACGTACAGAACACTGCAATGAGGGAGAAAAGAACGCTTCCGAGAGAAGCAAACACCAATCCCGAGCAGAGAACAATGACGAGGTCGCAGCCAAAGATCAGCCAGGACACGTTCGTCGAGGTCATCCGCTTTTGCATCAGAAGGCCGACAATGTCCGTTCCACCCGTACTGCCGCCGATCTTGAGCATCAAGGCAAGGCCTGCGCCCGTCAGACAGCCGCCTGCAATCGCAGCAAGGATGGGCTCTTCGGTGTAGATCGGGACGTTGAGCGCAGGGAGAACGAAGTCATTCAAAACCGTTCCGAGGCCGATGGCGATCAGCGTTTTGACCGCGAGCGTGCGCTTGATGAAGAGGAACGCAAGGATGAGAAGCGGAACGTTGATGAGGAACATCGAAAGTCCAACACCGAATCCCGTTCCCGTCGCCTCGCTATACGTCAAGTTATAGATGATGGATGCGATTCCGCCAACCCCACCCGGTGCAAACTTGTTGGGGACGATGAAGCAATGCAAAGAAAGAGCCCGTAAGATCGCGGATGCGAGAATCGTGATCGCGTCGATTGTCAGCATTTGGAGTTTCTTTTGCTTAAGCATAAAACACCTCGAAAGGTTTTTGAAAGTGCGCAGTTATTCTCCGCGCAAGAAATAATCAAACAGATCGCATCCGCGCGCAAAGAAGAGCTTGCCCTTCGCGCTTTCTTCGTTATACGACAAGGCGCTGTTTTTCGTTGCACCCGTGCCGCGGTAGATCGCAAATGGAACGGCATCGCGAACGTGCGTTCTCAGCGCAAGGGGAGTGGGGTGATCAGGCAGGACCATGATTGCAAAATCTTCCCCCGATGCCTGCAATGCTTCGAGAACGGGGCGCAGGATAAATTCATCGATTTTTTCAATCGCTTCGATCTTCTCTGCGCACTGTCCCTGGTGGCCGCATTCGTCGGGCGCTTCCACGTGGACGTAAAGAAAGTCCACTTCTTTCAGTGCAAGACACGCGGTTTTTCCCTTTCCGGCAAAATTCGTTCGGATGTTTCCGGTTGCGCCCTCCACTTCAAAAACGCGCATTTTTGCGCCAAGACCAATGCCTTTGATGAGGTCAACTGCCGAGATGACGCCGCCTTTCAAGCCGGTCTTTTCCAAAAAGTCAGGCAACAGCGGCTTCTTGCCTTCACCCCACAGCCAAAGCGCATTTGCCGGGTTTTCACCGCGAGCGACACGGGCGAGGTTGACGGGATGATCTGCAAGGAGGGCAAGGGAGCGCTCCATTAGGGAGAGAAAGCGTTCGCTCTGATTGCCGCTCGGGAGATATTCCTTAACAGGCTTGCCAAGGATGTCGTGTGGAGGAGTCATCTTTGAGCCCGTTTCGCCGTGTACGGTGCGCAGACAGTGGCGATAGCTCACGCCCGGGTAGAGTTTGGTGTTTTCGTCAGAGAGGTGCTCTGCCAAAAACTCAATGAGAATGCGCGCCTCTTCGCTGGAGATCTCGCCTGCGCTGTAATCCTGCATCGTGCGGGAGGCAAGCGGCCCGTCCCCTGCGAGGGTAACGAGGTTTGCGCGATATGTGACGTCGTCGTCAAAGAGGGGAACGCCCATGCTGATTGCCTCGAGCGGAGAGCGACCCGTGTAATAAAGCTCGGGATGATACCCCATGACGGAGAGGTTTGCCGTGTCGCTTCCGGGTGCGAGGGAATCGGGAATGGTCTTAACAAGACCAACCTCTCCGTTTTGCGCCATAAAGGCCATTGTGGGCGCGTTTGCAACCATCAGCGGCGTCTTTTCACCGAGAGCGGGGATGGGGTAATCGGCCATGCCGTCACCAAGAATGATAACCCGTTTCAAAATAAAATCCTCCAATGTTTCCCTGTGCAAAAAAAAGGTCAACCACACAAGGTGTTTGATGAATGAAATTATAGCGCAAACGCCTCAAAAAAGCAAGCGAGCGAAACTGCTGTGTGAGAAAAATGAGGGCAAAGATGTGCTTTCGTGCTAAACGGAGGGGAGAGACCATAGAATAAAAGAAAAAAGGAGAAAACAATGGAACATAGCGTGGTGATGGAGGCGCGTTCGCGCGTGAGAATGACGGGGATCTTTGCAATCGACTGCTTTGACGAAAAGAAGATCGTCGTAAGTTTAGAAGACGGTCGACTTGCGATCCTTGGCAAGGGGCTTGTCGTCAGCAAGTTCAACACGGAGGATAAGACTCTGGCCGTCGAAGGAGAGGTGGATGCCTTGCAGTACCTTTCCAAGCAGCAGAACGTCTTGAAAAAGCTTTTCCGATGACCCTTTTTTCCACCCTCGGGCAGGGCGGTGCTTTCCTAGGCTTTTTCTTGATCGGCATTCTGTTTGGGCTGACTCTTGACCTTGCAGATGGGGTTGCTCTTTTGCTCAAAGGCGGAGTCGTGCGCTTCGTTGCAGACGTTTTTGCGTTCGCAGTTTGTGCGCTTCTTGCGGCGGTCGGGCTGTCTTTTGTTGAGCGGTTTCGCGTATACTTTCTCGTTGCGATCGTCCTCGGCGCAGTAATTGAGCGGCGAAGCCTGTCAATACTGCTTGCAAACTTGCTCGCTTTCGTGTATAATAAAGCAAGAAAGGTGAAGAACGCCTTCGCAAGGAGAAAGAAACAGGATGAAAAACAACACGGCATCAGCACGGACGCGTAAAATTCAAGGGATCGTTGTGCTTGCAGTGACGCTTGCGTTTTGTCTGATTTTGATGACGGCAATGCAATTTGTCTCCATCGGCATTGAAAAGACAAAACAGAGAAAGCTGGAAACCGAGCTTGCGCTCATTCAGGAAAAGATCGAAAACATTGAAGACGCCATTGCGTACCGCGAGTCCATGCTGTACGTCGAGCAGTACGCGCGCGACGAGCTTGGCCTTTCCCGTGAGGACGAGATCAAGTTCGTTCCCAAAGGAGAGTGACCGTGCGGCACGCGGTGATTGACGTCGGTTCGAATTCGGTTCGCCTGATGATCGAGGAGAACGGTCGAACGCTTTATAAGAAAACACACACGACGCGGATTGCAGAGGGCAACGGCGACGGGTTCTTGCAGCCCGAACCGCTGGAGCGAACGGCGCGCGCGGTTGCGGAGTTTGCTTTGGAAGGCGCGGAAGAGGCAGATGAGGTGTTTGCCTTTGCCACCGCTGCAGTTCGTTCGGCTCGCAATGGCGCGCTTTTTTGTGCGCGCGTGAAGGAACTCTGCGGTCTTGAAGTGGACGTTTTGAGCGGTGAAGAAGAGGCGCTGTGCGGGTACGTTGGCGCGTGTTACGGGAAGTCCGGAAAAACCGGTGTGATCGACGTCGGCGGCGCGAGCACTGAGATCGTGACGGGGGAGGGAAATGCGGTTTCTTTCCGTCAAAGCGTGTATGTCGGCGTTGTGTCTATGTTGGGCGCTTGCGGGCAGGATGAGGAGAAGATCAAAACACACGTCGAAGAAAAGCTCTCCGAATTTGGAAACTTTCCGAGCGTAAATTTCTTTGCCATCGGCGGAACGGCAACCACAATTGCCGCTTTCGACCTCGAGCTCGAGGTTTATGACCCCAACCGTGTGGAAGGGCACGTCATCACCCGAGAGCGGATGCGCGAGATTGCGGACAAATTGATCGCAATGACCCCCGACGAGCGCGGCGCTTGCCCGGGGATCCCCCAAAAGCGAAAGGACGTGATCGCAGGTGGCGCGATGCTGCTTGCGCGGTTTATGGAAAAATTCTCCGTGGAAACGCTGACCGTTTCGGAATCGGATAACTTAGAGGGATACTTAAAGCTGAAAGGAGCAAACGGATGAAGGACAAAAGACGGATTTTGGGAATGATTCTTCTTTACAGCCTCTCTGCCATTGCGGCGGTTGGGGTTGGTTTTGCCGTCCACTTTGCACTGAGCGGCGGGGGGGACGTTTTCAAAACGGTCTTCTTTTTGGCGCTTGGCGTTCTCGTTGGATTCTTCTTCCAGGTCTTGTTCCACGAATTTGGGCACCTGTTTGCCGGCCTTGCAAACGGATTCCGCTTGGAATCCTTCCAGATTGGATTCTTGCGCCTTCGCAGAACGGATCGCCTTCGCTTGCAGTTCGTCACCAGCAAGAACTATGGCGGCATCTGTCAGATGAGCCCCGTCGGCAACGGTGACGTCGTTCGCCGTTTCGGTCGTTTTGTCTGTGGCGGCCCGATTGGCTCTGCCGTTGCGGCGGTCGTTTGGCTTGCGCTTGCCGTGCTTTCGGCTGTTCTTTCCTTCCATCCGCTTTTGACCGTCTTCTTTGCGGCAGGCATCCCGACGGCGGTTTACCTCCTCGTTCTCAATGCGTACCCCTTTGAAAACGGCGGCGTCAATACGGACGGAAGCTATATGTTCGGCCTTAGGAACAACACGACCGAAACAAACCTGACCGTTTCCATCCTGATGGCGCAGGAGCTCGTGATGAACGGAACGCGCCCCGGGGAGATCCCCGAAGAGCTCATCTTTGCGGACGATTCGCAGGCAAACGAGATGACGCGCTTTTTGTTCGCAAACTATCGCTATGCCCATGCCCTCGACAAGGACGACGTTGGTGCGGCAAAGGAAGAGTCAAAAAAGATGGAGCGCGCCCGAGCGTTCGTCGAAGAAGTCTATGGCGACGACCTCGACCGCGAACAGTTTTATGCCGAGGCTGTCCTCTTTGAAAACAAAGAAAAAGCGGCAAGGCTTTATGAGCGCATCGAAAAGGACCTTCTCGAGGAGGAGACCATCACGTCTTTCCGCATTCAAATGTGTCACGCGCTCTATCTTGAAGGGGATGTCGAAAAAGCGGAGCGCTTAGGAAAGCTGGCAATTTCCCTGAAAGACGCCTTTCCTGCAAAGGGCATTGCTCTTTTGGAAGAACGCCTTGTTTGCAAAATGCAGGAAAACATCGATGCCGCGCGCGGAGAATAAAGCTCGCGCGAAAGAGAAGGGAAGAGGGGGGATTCCTTGCCAGATTGCAAGAAAACTCCGAAAAAGCGTCAAAAACAGTTGACTTTTCAATGGAAATCATATAGAATAAATAAGCTGTTGAGGCAAATCATCGTTTATAATCGTCGCGGGGTGGAGCAGCTAGGTAGCTCGTCGGGCTCATAACCCGAAGGTCGTAGGTTCGAATCCTTCCCCCGCAACCAAATTGTGGCTGCGTAGCTTAGCTGGTTATAGCGGCCGGTTCATACCCGGCAGGTCGTTGGTTCGAATCCGACCGCAGCCACCACAATTTGGCCCCATGGTCAAGCGGTCAAGACACCACCCTTTCACGGTGGTAACAGGAGTTCGATTCTCCTTGGGGTCACCAATGTAAAGACACGTTCGTTTCGAGCGTGTCTTTTTTTTGTGACTGCAGGGAAAACGAAAATCCAAAGGGATTGAAAGTCTTGCGCGAGTGTGTTATAATGAAACAAAGAAACGTTTTGAGGGAAATGATGTCCGAAAAGAAATTTGTGATCGACAACCCAACCTTGGCGGCGGAGTGGAATTATGAAAAGAATGGAGATCTGCGCCCCGAAAAGATGTTGTCCAAAAGCAACAAAAAAGT
>JAZNLR010000072.1:0-9694 GCA_045579195.1 Clostridia bacterium
CGACCATCGATAAGCTCTCATTGGTGTCCGCACCGACGGGGCAGGTGATCCGCGACGGAAAGCTCATCAACGTTCCCACCGACGACATTGTCCTTGACGAAATGATGGTGTTTACGGCGGGCAAGCAGATCTGCGCAGATGCAATTTTGCGAGACGGAGACCTTGAGGTCAATGAGGCGCTTTTGACGGGTGAATCCGTTCCCGTCCGCAAGCACGTCGGTGACAAGCTCTATGCAGGAAGCTTCGTTGTCTCAGGAATTGGTCGCGCGCAGGCGATCCGCGTTGGCGCGAATAATTACGTGCAGATGCTGGCAAGCGCGGCAAAGCGCTATCAAAAGCCGAAATCCGAACTGTTGCAGACGATGACGACCATCATTAAGACGGTGGGCATCATTATCATTCCGTTTGCGGCAATGACGTTTTACACAAACATCAAGGCATTGGAGTTCACCGAAGAGATTGTCCGTGGCGCGATCATCAAAACGGCGGCGTCTGTCATCGGAATGATTCCCTCCGGAATGTTCCTTTTGACCAGCGTTGCGCTTGCGGTCGGCGTTTTGCGCCTTGCAAAGAATAAGACTCTCGTTCAGGAGCTTTACTGCATTGAGGTGCTCGCGCGCGTTTCCGTTCTCTGCCTCGACAAAACGGGAACGATCACCGATGGAACAATGACGGTCAGTGAGTGCGTTGAGATCCGAAACGACTCCGATCATACGGTCAAAGAGATTGTCGGGTCAATGCTCAGCGTTCTCAACGACAATAACCAGACCTCCATCGCGCTTGAGCGCTTCTTTGGGAAAAATGAGATCTTAAACAGCGAAAAAATTTATCCTTTCAGCTCGGAGAGAAAGTTCTCAGCTGTGACATTTGAGGACGAGGGAACGTACATTTTGGGTGCGCCTGAGTTTGTTTATAAAGATCGTAACGTTAAGCTGGAGACCAAGATCAATAAGTTTGCATCGATGGGATTCCGCGTTTTGATGCTCGCGAACACCTCACAGGCGATGCGCGGTGAAAATCTCCCGAAGGTGGTTCGTCCCGTTGCGCTTATCGTCATTCAGGACCGCATCCGTGAGGACGCGCCCGAAACCATTGAGTACTTCCGCAAGAACGGCGTCGCCATCAAGGTTATTTCGGGTGACAATCCGCTCACTGTTTCCGAGGTCGCAAGACGTGCCGGCGTGGAAAATGCAGATCGCTATATCAGCCTTGCGGGCATGAGCAACCGTGACGTGCAGAAGATCGCCAATGAGTATACCGTGTTTGGACGCGTGACCCCCGAACAGAAGAAGCTCCTCATCAAGACCTTCAAACAGCAGGGTGAAACCGTTGCCATGACGGGTGACGGCGTGAACGATATCCTCGCAATGAAGGAGGCGGATTGCTCTATCGCAATGGCGGCAGGATCGGAAGCGGCGCGCAACGTTTCGCACCTTGTTTTGCTCGATTCCAACTTCTCGTCGATGCCCAAAGTTGTGAGTGAGGGCCGCCGCGTCATCAACAACATCCAGAGAACGTCTGCGCTCTACTTGATGAAGACCATCTTTACCATTCTCATTTCGTTGATGTGCATCTTCTGGACGAGGCCCTATCCGTTCAGAACGGTGCAGATGATGATCCTTGAGATGTTCGTTATCGGATTCCCGTCCTTCGTTCTTGCGCTTGAGCCAAACAACGAGAAGGTGAACGGAAGCTTTATCATCAACATCTTGCGCGTTGCACTTCCCGGTGCACTCACGGTCGTTCTGTATATTGCGGTGCTGTTCCTTATTCAGCCCGTCTTCCAACTCTCTGAAGAAGAGTTGTCTACGATTGCGCTGATGCTTACCGTCGTTGTGGGTTTCTGCGTTCTTTACCGCGTGTGTGCTCCGTTCAATGCGTTGCGTGGAGCGGTGTTCTTTGCAATGATCGCCGTTGCGTTCTGCGCTGTTTACTTCTGGCCGGGAATCACGTTCTTCAGCTTCGTCACGCTGAATACGGAAAAAGCGCTTCTCCTCCTTGCGATGGCGGAGATGAGTTATCCGATCATGTCCCTTCTTGCAAAGGCGTTTAACGCGATGAAAATTTCAAAATCAATTCAGTTTTAACAGATCGCCGCAGGCATTTGCCTGCGGCTTTTTTATGGAAAGAACATAGTTTTTGTCTTTTGCACATATATTGAACCGAAAAAAGACAGGTGGTTATTTCGTTGAAGGGCACAGGGCTTATTTCTTCCATCCAGCAGATTTTTCAGGGCAGATTTTGCGCGCCCTTTCGCATTGTGTTCATCGGAGGTGGCGGAGTGTACGTCGAGGGTGTTCGGGAGGTCGTTGCGTTTTGTGAAGAAGAGGTCTTGCTTGCTCTCAAGGGAAGGAAACTCTCCGTGCAAGGGAGGGGGCTTTCCTTAAAAGAAATCGCGGGAGAGACGCTCTCCATCGTCGGAGAAATTGGGGCGGTGAGATTGCTGTGATGCGGGACTACTTTTCGGATGAAGTGGAAATCGAAGTCGTCGGGCTGAACTTCGAACGCCTCTTAAAGCGGCTCAAGAGCGAGCAAATCGACCTTCTTTCGGTGCGAAGGCCAAAGCGCAATCGACTTGTTTTGCGATGCCGTTCAAAATGGCAAAGACAAGTGGTTGCTATTTTAAAAGAGTCGTGCTATAATGAAATATACATTCAGAAATGTGGGAGGGGGAGAGTCTCGCCCTTTTTCCGAAAAAGACCAGGAATCTTGGTTGGATGTGCACTCTTCCTGCTCGTTGTGATCGCTTGTTCGAATCTTCTTTTCGGAGTGGAAATCGCGTGCGAAAACGAATTTTCCCGCGCGGAGATCGAGAACGCAGTTTCTGAATTGGACGTTAAGTTTCCCTGTCTTGCAAAGCGCGTTTCGACGGATGCACTGGAACGGGAAATCTTGAAGAGAAGCCCGTCCGTTTCCTTCGTCTCTGTGCGAAGGTTTGGGATGCGCTTAAAGATCAGTGTGGTTTCTGCAAACGTTGCTTTGCCGCCCGAAGACGACAGCGCAGTTCGCGATCTCGTTGCTGATCGTGATGGTGTGATCACCCGCCTCATTGTGATGCAAGGAACGCCCCTCGTTTCCGTTGGAGACCAGGTGAAAAAGGGGCAAATTCTCATCGGGGGATATTTGGAGGCGCCCGATGGAGAACGGTTTCCCGTGCGTGCCGTCGGAGAGGTTTATGCGAAAGTTCTTCTCACTGAACGGGAGGAACGCCCGATTTCGCGTGTGGTTTTCCTGCGAACGGGGAAAACTCACGTTGCGAGGAAATTGACCTTTTGCGGCTTGGAAAGTGAAGTTGGCGCGCAGGATGTTCCGTTTGCGTTCTTTGAACAGACGACGAAGACCGAGTTTGCTTTCCCAAATTCAATTCTGTCGATCGTGTTGGTCACAAAGACGTCTTTCGAGCTTCAGCCTGTGGAAATGACGCTTTCGTCGGAAGACATTCAGAGCATCAAAAGCGTTCTTCGCTTGCGCGCTTTTTCAAAGCTCTTTGAAAACATTTCTGTCATCGAAGAGGAATTCATGCAAGAAAAGACAGATCGTTATCTTTTTACATACAGACTGCACGCAGAATGCAGGATTGAAACGACGGAGGAAAACACTTGACAACCACTATCCCGACGCACAGCATTGAATCGTTGATGAAGCTGTTCGGAAATTACGATGAAAATTTGGAATTCTTGCACGCAGAACTTGGTGTGGAGATTACGCTTGCCGGCGGAGAACTTTCCATTTCCGGCGAGGATGAGCGCGTTGCGCTCGCAGAAACCGTGATCATCAAGCTGTTGGACGTTGTGGAACGTGAGGCGGCATTGGATAAGACGCGAATCCGCTACGTCATTGATCTCGTCAAAGAGGGGCGCGCTTCCGAGATGGACGAGCTAATGAACGGCGTTGTTGCCGTCACAGCGCGTGGAAAACAGATCAAGTGCAAGACGCTTGGGCAGAAAAAATATATCTCCGCAATCAAGAAAAACACGGTCGTCTTTGGAATCGGTCCTGCCGGAACGGGAAAGACCTACCTTGCGGTTGCGATGGCGGTTTCGGCTTACAAGAACAAGGAAGTTGACCGCATCATCCTGACCAGACCGGCTGTGGAAGCAGGTGAAAAGCTCGGTTTTTTGCCGGGTGATCTGCAAAACAAAGTTGATCCATACTTGCGCCCGCTTTACGATGCCCTTTCCGAAATGCTGGGATACGAGGTCTATCAGCGGATGCTCGAGCGTGGAACGATTGAGGTTGCGCCGTTGGCGTATATGCGCGGAAGAACACTGAACAACAGCTATATCATCCTGGATGAGGCGCAGAACACCACGCGTGAGCAGATGAAGATGTTCTTGACCCGTTTGGGTGAAGGATCGAAGATCATCGTGACGGGCGACGTCACGCAGATCGACCTTCCGACGGGCGTCAAGAGCGGTTTGAAGGATGCCGCCGCCGTCTTGAAAGACGTGGAGGGCATTGACATTGTTTACCTTACGCCGAAGGACGTTGTCCGTCACGAACTCGTGATGAACATCGTTCGTGCGTATGAAAAATATAATGGAGGTCGGTCTTAAAACCGGATGCTTGTCTTTTGCTTGCTTTGTTTGGCTTAAATAAGCAAAAACAGTTCACTTATGAAAAATATTAACCGAAAAACTGCATACGTGACGGGAAGAGACGTGGTGCTTTCGTTCATCATGCTGTTCTTTTACGCCGTCGCAATGCTGGGCGTTGTCGTTCTCGAATCCTATTTCGCGAAGGGAGGGAACGTCTTGGCCCTGCTGCAGGCATACGTTTGGAAGTTTGTTGTGGTCTTCGGGATCATCTTGCTTTCCGGCGTTGTGATGCTGTTCTATTTTTATAACAGCAGAAGAGAATTCCTCGTCAAACGCAAGAGCCTTGTCATCATCTTCCTTTCGATGGTGATGACCTTCCTGTTCTCGTCTATCACAGGGGCGTTTTTGAGCCCATACTTCAGACCGATGGCGCTTGCTGTTCTTCTCGTTGCCATTTGCCTTGATCGCAAAACTGCAATTATCGCAAACGTCAATCTCTCCCTTGCGATGTTTACGTCCATTTATTTTTTGGGAACGGAGAATTTGGAGGAGGCGTACTTCGTGCTTCTTGTTGGAATGATTGGCGGCTTCTTCACAGCGATTGCGATGTCAAAACGACACACACGACTCGGCGTTATCTTTACGAGTTTTCAGATGGCCGTTCCATACGCAATCATCTCTGTTTTGGTTGTTTATCTCTTCCACGGCGCAGAATTGCTGCTCAGCGGCCTTTGGGCAATCGTTTCGCCCTTGCTCTCAGTGGCGATCTTTATGGTTGTTTTGCCCCTATTTGAGGCGGGATTCCGCATTGTCACAACGTACCGCATTTCCGAGCTTTCGGACATGACGCGCGGTCTTTTGAAGGAGTTCGCTCAGCGTGCACCCGGAACGTTCAATCACTCTTTGAGCGTTACGAACCTTGCAATTGCGTGCGCGGCGGCAATCGGGGAATCTCCGAGTTTGATGCGTGCCATAGCGTACTACCATGACGTGGGAAAGATGACCGCACCCGAGCTCTTTACCGAAAATCAGAAGAACGGGAAAAATCCCCACGATGACTTTACGCCCGAACTTTCCGTCAACTTCATCCGCAAGCATGTTTCGGATGGCGTTGCGATTTTGAAAAAACATCACTTGCCCGATGAGATCATTGCGGGTGCCGCAGAACACCATGGAACGATGCCGATCAAGTTCTTCTACGCCAAGGCGAAGAAGTTTACGGACGGACAGGTGAACGTCGCGGACTACTCGTATGACGGGGCGTTGCCAAGCTCAAAACTCACGGCAATTTTGATGATCGCTGATGCATCTGAGGCGGCAATCCGTTCGCTTAAGGACCGTTCGTCCGAAAAAATAGACGAAGTCGTTCGCAGCATCATCGAAGAGCGTATGGATCTTGGTCAGTTTGATAACTGTGATATTACATTCCTCGATCTGAAGATCATCCGCGAGACCATTGTGACGAGCTTTGCAGGCATTTTGCACGACCGCGTTGAGTACCCCAAGCTTCGTCTTTCAAGACAGGATTCTTAAAATGAGAGGGGCAGTATGATTTTTCTCACACAAGCAGAAGAGTACCTCGAGGAAATGGAGGGAATTGCCAAAGTTGTTTCCAAGCGCTTTCGCCTTCCCAAAAAGACGGCGATCGAGGTGGAGTTTGTTTCCGCAGAGGAGATCCGTGAAATCAACCGCGAACAGCGCGAGGTGGACAGTGTGACGGACGTTCTTTCCTTTCCGATGCTGGACGGCATTTTTGGAAAGCGCATTCGCGTGAAAGACTACCCCTTTGACATTGATCCCGAAACGGGAGTCTTGGAGCTTGGGTCGGTCATCCTTTGCTTGGATCGCGCAAAGGAACAGGCAGAGGAGTTCGGCCACTCGATGAGAAGAGAGGTGGCATACCTTCTCGTTCACGGCGTTTTGCACGTTTTGGGTTATGACCATATGACGGATGCGGACAAGCAGGTGATGCGCACCGCAGAGGAAGAGATTTTGACAAAACTGAAGATAACGAGGATTTGAATGTTTAAGTCTGGATACTGTGCAATTATCGGAAGAGCAAATGTCGGCAAGTCGACATTGATGAACACGCTGATTGGAGAAAAGATTTCCATCGTTTCCCCTAAGCCGCAGACAACACGCGACCGCATTATGGGCGTTCTCACCGAAGAGGAAATGCAGGTCGTCTTTTTGGATACGCCCGGCATCCACACGCCGAAGAATGAGCTTTCACGCTATATGATGAAGACCTTGGATGCTTCGGTTGCGGATGTGGATTGCATCTTAGCGCTCTTTGACGGCACGCGTGATGTTTCGGATGGAGACATTCGTCTGCTCGAGCGGTACGTCAACACGGGAGTCGCTGTGATTGCTGTCGTGACCAAGGTGGATGCGGTCAAGAAGGAAAAACTCTTCCCGCGCCTTGCGCGTTTTAATGAGGTGAGCGGCATTGAGTCCGTCGTGCCTCTCTCTGCAAGAAAGGGAATCAACCTCGACGTTTTGAAAAAGGAGATCATGGCTGTTCTTCCCGAAGGGGATTTGCTTTACGATGAAGATACGCTGACGGACAAGTCCGAACGGTACATTGCGGCGGAGCGTGTGCGCGAAAAAATTCTGTTGCAGTACGAAGAGGAAATTCCGCACGGAATTGGTATCTCCGTCAATTTGTTTGAATATGACGAGGTGAAAAACCTCTATAAGCTCGATATGGACGTGGTCTGCGAAAAGCAGGGGCATAAGGCAATTTTGATCGGAAAGCACGGTGAGAAACTCAAAGAAGTTGCAACGGCTGCTCGCATAGACCTTGAGGAGTTCTTCGATGCAAAAGTCTTTCTCACCCTTTGGGTGCGCGTTAAGGATCGTTGGCGTGACCGAGAGAGCTTGGTTCGGCAGCTTGGATACTTCACGGAAGAATAATTTTTGGGGAATGGAAGTAAACTAATACCGCCATAAAAAGAAAGGAGGCGGTGTTGGATGGAAAAGGAAAGAACGACCGGAGACCTCGCTTGGGATCTCTTTGAGAACACGGGAAGCGTGAATTACTTTTTGTTTTACCGTGCATTGATGGGGGAGGAGGACAGCTTCGATCGTTATTGGTGAGAACGATGGATGTCAAAGTTAATGCCGTGGTTTTGAAAGCTGCGGCGTTCAATGAGAGTGATAAACTCTTAACGTTGCTTTCGCCTGAGCGTGGAAGATTCACGGCCCTTGCAAAGGGTGTGCGTAAGCCTGCCGCAAAGTTGAAGTTTGCGGCAGAACCTTTTTGTTTCGGGGAGTATCTCTTTGCAAAGGGGAAGGGGCCGCTCGTTTTGACAGGATGTTCTGCTTTTGAACTCTTTTACGACTTGCGCACAGACGTTGAGCGGTTTTACCTCGCGTCTGCGGCGGCGGAGCTTGCTCTGATCGTCACCAACGAGGAGGAAAATGCCGCGGCGTTGACGGTGTTCTTTTTGGACTTTTTGAAGGAATGCGCGTTCGGTCAGGCGGAGAAAAATGTGCTTGCGGTGCATCTTCTTCTCGGCATCCTGCGACTCGCGGGATACGGCGTTTCCTTTGCGGAATGCACGTTCTGCGGAGAACAACCAAAACAAGCATTTTTCTCGTTTGCGAATGGAACGGTTTCGTGTGAGAAATGCAAGAAAATGGAGGATCGCGAAATCCCTGCGCCCGTCTTTACGGCGCTTCGGTTGATCGATTCCTTCCCCGCGGAAAAACTTGCTTCTCTTCGTTTGAAAGAAGGGGATTGTAGGAGCGCGGCGGGTCTTCTTGCCAGGTATGCAGAGAGTATTTTCGGCGTACGTTTGACAGCGCTTCGCGCGTTTTTTGCACTCTGAGTTTTTGGAAAGGAAACAGAATGAGAAAAATGATGGAATTGCGATGATTTTTCATCGCTTTTTTTGTGTCTTTTCGGGCTTTTCCCCCTAATTTTCTTGACCTATTTTTTGTTTTGTTATAAAATAGCTATGGTACAGTTGTACGTATAAGCGAAAATTATTTTAGGAGGACACGATTGATGTCTAAAAAGTATTGTTACCTCTTTACTGAAGGAAATGCTTCGATGCGTGAGCTTCTCGGCGGTAAGGGCGCAAACCTTGCGGAAATGACCCACATTGGTTTGCCTGTTCCCCAGGGTTTCACCATCTCCACTGAAGCTTGCACGCAGTATTACGAGGATGGAAAGCAGATCAACCCCGATATCCAAGCTGAAATTATGTCTTACATCGAGAAGATGGAAGAAGTTTGCGGAAAGAAGTTCGGCGACAAAGTCAATCCTTTGCTCGTTTCCGTTCGTTCCGGCGCACGCGCTTCCATGCCCGGCATGATGGACACCATTTTGAACCTTGGTTTGAATGAGACCGTTGTTAACACCATCGCTGAAAAGTCCGGAAATCCCCGTTGGGCTTGGGACTGCTACAGAAGATTTATCCAGATGTTCTCCGACGTCGTTATGGAAGTCGGCAAGAAGTACTTTGAAAAGCTCATCGATGAGATGAAGGAAAGAAAGGGCGTTGTCTTTGACGTTGACTTGACTGCTGAGGACCTCAAGGAACTTGCAAACGAGTTTAAGGCAGAGTACAAACAGCAGCTCGGAAAGGACTTCCCGGATGACCCGAAGGAACAGCTCTTCGAGGCAATCAAGGCAGTTTTCAGAAGCTGGGACAACCCCCGTGCAAATATCTACCGTATGGACCACGATATCCCGTACAGCTGGGGTACCGCAGTTAACGTTCAGATGATGGCGTTCGGTAACATGGGCGAGACCTCCGGAACGGGCGTTGCGTTCACGCGTAACCCGGCGACCGGTGAGAAGGGCCTCATGGGTGAGTTCCTTGTCAACGCTCAGGGTGAGGACGTTGTTGCAGGCGTTCGTACTCCGATGCCGATTGCTCAGATGAAGGACGTCTTCCCCGAGGCATACGCTCAGTTCCTCGAGGTTTGCAAGACCCTCGAAAACCACTATCGCGATATGCAGGATATGGAGTTCACCATTGAGGACAAGAAGCTCTATATGCTCCAGACCCGTAACGGAAAGCGTACCGCTGCCGCTGCAATCAAGATCGCTTGCGACCTCATCGACGAGGGCATGATCACCGAGCAGGAAGCTTTGATGCAGATCGATGCGAAGTCCCTCGATATGTTAAGTCGGAGGCCAAGCG
>JAZNLR010000073.1:0-3567 GCA_045579195.1 Clostridia bacterium
AAGCAATGAACGGCGTTTCCGTTTCAAAGACTTTATCTCCTGCCGTCAGCTTCACGTGGAAAGATTCGTCTTCAAATTTCACCTTCATTCCATCCAAAAAGTACGCAACGCGACCGAGCACTCTTTTTCTCTCCTGCGGAGTTGCATAACTTGAGCTTTGAAAGAGCCCAGAACAGATGACGTATGCCGCGTATCCTTCGTTAACGCGGAAGATGTCGTACTTCGCGGTCTTATCCGAACGAGTTAGCGCACGGACTGCACGCAAGGGTTTTCTCGGGATGCGGAAAGTGCGCGCAATGTCGTTGACTGTTCCTCCGGGAATATACAACAATCTCGGACGGTTCGGCTGTTCCGCAAGGCCATTGATGACTTCGTGAAACGTGCCATCACCACCCAAAAAGGCAAAGACATCACATTGTCCACAAGCATCTCTTGCAAATCGCGTCATATCCCCGGGCGCATCCGTCTCCAAAATACGGACAGAATCAAAAGCAGCAACCAAACGACGCGTGATCACACGAATCACACGTTTCGATTTTGCCTTTCCGCTGTTGGGATTGTACGCAAAAATACAGTTCAATTTCCGTCTCCTTTTTCCAAATCTTTGGACAGCTATATTATATCAAACGAAGTTTCAAAAAACAACCGTTTCAAAAAAAAAGAAAGAGGGTTTTCGCCCTCTTTCGCAGTTTTTTTAAAGCTGTTTTCCGAGCGCAAACGCACGGTGGTTCAAATCGAGAACCTTGGGTTTTGCCTTAAAGAAGTAATCCAACGCAGAGAGGACGTTTTCGTCCGTCAAAACGGGAACTTCCTTGATGATTTTTCCGAGCATAACGGTGTTTGCACATTTCGCATTTCCAAGCTCGATTGCTGCTTCCAAAACGTTCACTTCAAAGACAGTCACGTCCGTTCTCGTCACGTGAACATCGCAAACGCCGCTGTTGATAAGGATAACGCCACCCGGTTTCACCTTGCTTTCAAACTTCTCAAGGCTGGGGCGATTCATCGCAACCAAAACGTCACAGGTTGCAATGAGCGGAGACGCAACGGGCTTATCTGAAATGACAACGTGGCAATTTGCCGTGCCGCCTCGCATTTCCGGTCCGTACGACGGGAGGAAGGTTGCCTCCTTATTCTCTGCCATCGCACCGTATGCAAGGATCTGCCCCATCGAAAGAACACCCTGTCCGCCAAAACCGGCAAGAATCAATTTCGTCAGCATCTCTTACACCTCCTTGAACACGCCAAGCGGATAGTACTCCGCGACGGTCTTCTTCATATAATCCAGCGCCTGGCGCGGCTCCATTCTCCAGTTCGTCGGGCAGGAAACAAGAACTTCAACAAGAGAGAGTCCCTTTCCGTCCAGCTGATTCTGGAACGCCTGCTTGATCGCCTTCTTTGCTTTCAAAACGTTCGCAACGTCGTGCGTCGAAACGCGCGCGATGTAAGACGGGCCTTGAAGGGTTGCGAGCATTTCGCAAACCGCAATGGGGTATCCGTTGATGAGAACGTCACGGCCGGTCTGGCAGGTCGTTGCAACCTGGCCGGGAAGCGTGGTGGGCGCCATCTGACCGCCCGTCATGCCGTAAATTCCGTTGTTGATGAAGATGATGGTGATGTTCTCACCGCGCGCAGCCGCGTGAACGGTCTCTGCCATACCGATGGAAGCGAGGTCGCCATCCCCCTGATACGTGAAGACAACTTTGTCCTTCAACGCACGCTTGATTCCGGTTGCAACCGCAGGTGCTCTTCCGTGAGCGGCTTCCTGCATATCGCAATTGAAGTAATTATACGCAAACACAGCACATCCGACGGGCGCAACGCCAACGCAGTTGTCATTGATTCCCAACTCCTCAAGGGTTTCGGCAACCAATCTGTGCACGATTCCGTGCGTACAGCCGGGGCAATAGTGCAAGGGAACGTCCGTGAGCATCTTGGTCTTCGTGAAAGTCTTAGCCATTGCAGTTTCCCCCTTTGATAAATTCAACAATATCGTCTTCGGTCATGATGTTTCCACCCGTTCTTCCATAGAAGTATACGGGTTTCTTGCCGTTGACGGAGAGTTTAACATCCTCAATCATCTGTCCCATCGAGAGTTCCACGGAGAGGAACTTCTGAACCGAGGGAAGGTCAGCAACGCGTGCGAACTCCTTCTCGGGGAACGGGAAGAGCGTGATGGGGCGCAAAAGGCCTGCCTTGATGCCCTGCTCACGCAGGATGTCAACGGCACTCTTTGCAACGCGCGCAACCGAACCATACGCCGTCAAGACGATTTCAGCATCATCGCAGAGATAATTTTCAAAGCGAACTTCTTCTTGCTTCATCACCTCGTAACGGTCGAAGAGACGGTGAACGACTTCTTCCAACGTGTCGGGTTCGATATAGAGCGAGTTGATCACTCGATGTCCCTTTCCGTCGCCATACGTTGCCCACTCTTTATACGGAACGGTCGCAAGATCAATGGGTTCGGGAAGCTCGACGGGCTCCATCATCTGACCGAGCATACCGTCGCCGAGGATCATCACGGGAACGCGATATTTCTCAGAAGTTTCAAAAGCCGTGTAAGCAAGATCAACCGCTTCCTGAACGGTTGCAGGTCCGTAAACGAGCAAGTGATAGTCACCGTGTCCGCCGCCTTTGGTTGCCTGGAAGTAATCACACTGCGAGGGCTGAATTCCGCCAAGGCCGGGGCCGGCACGAACGATGTTGACGATCAAACACGGAAGCTCTGCACCCGCGATATACGAAATGCCTTCCTGTTTGAGGCTCACACCCGGGGAGGAAGACGAGGTCATTGCGCGTGCGCCTGCGCCTGCCGCGCCGTATACCATGTTGATTGCCGCGACCTCACTTTCCGCCTGAACGAATGATCCGCCCACTTTGGGAAGGTTTGCGGACATATATTCCGGGATCTCGTTCTGCGGAGTGATGGGATATCCAAAGAAGCATCTGCATCCACCGCGGATTGCGCCTTCACAGATCGCCTCTGTTCCTTTCATCAATTTCTTTGCCATATCGTTCTCCTTTTCACTCTGTGATCGTGATGACCGTGTCGGGACACATCACCGCACAACTCGTGCATCCGATGCATTCATCATTCACAACTTCAGCATACGCGTATCCCTTTGCATTCGTTTTCTTTGAAAGCGCCAGGACCTGCTTGGGACAAAAGCTGACACAAAGCCCACATCCCTTACAACGCTCAATGTTAATCGTCACTTTCGCCATAGTTCTTTCTCCTAATCAAAATTTATCCGCTGCAATCGCTTGCAGTTTCTTTTCCTCTTTAGCGCGATAAAGTTTCCGCGTTAAAAAAAACGGAACTTTCCGCTCCTCCCTTTTCGGCGGAGTTTCCCTTCGAATTTCATAAGGGGGCCGTGCATGCCACACAACCCCCTTTACGTTCTTAACGTTCAATTACGCAGGATAAACACTTACCTGCTTTCTGGTCTTATCCTTTCTCTCAAATCTGACAACTCCGTCAACAAGAGCGAAAAGAGTGTCGTCACTTCCGATGCCCACGTTGTTTCCGGGATGGATCTTCGTTCCTCTCTGGCGAACGAGGAT
>JAZNLR010000074.1:0-1559 GCA_045579195.1 Clostridia bacterium
CGTGAAGCTTTTTTACGCCATTAATTTCAATTGTGCTTGACCCCGCACCTTTAACATTTGCGCCCATTGCATTCAGAAAATTTTGCAGATCAACAATTTCGGGCTCTTTTGCAGCATTTCGAATGATTGTCTTTCCAGCAGAAAGAACTGCCGCCATCATCGTATTTTCCGTTGCACCAACACTTGGGCAATCAAAAATCACCGTTCCAGCGCGCATCATCCTTCCATCGCATTCTATGTATCCCGCGCTCTCATCAATCGACACATCAAGCGCACGCAACCCTGCAAGATGTTGGTCAATCGGCCGCATCCCGATGTCACAGCCGCCCGGATATGCAACTTTAGCCCTTCGAAAGCGTCCCAAAATCGGACCCAACAAGAAGATGGAACTTCGAATCACTTTTGCAAGTTTTTGCGGAATTTCCGTCCCATTCATGCATTCGCTTCGAATGAGGACGTTTCCATCCTCCCAAACGACCTTACACCCTAGATCTTTCAGGATTTCGATCATATGATCAACATCGCTAATGTGCGGGCAATTTTCAATCACAACCTCTTCTTCGGTCAATATACTCGCCGCAAGCAACGGTAAAGCCGCATTTTTTGCTGCCTGAACGTTTGCCGTTCCTTCAATTCTATTTCCACCGTGAATTATCATCTTTGCCATTTGTTTTCTCCTTTACCTATACAGTTCATCTTATGGATTTTCCCCGTCTTTTGTGCTGTTTAAGGACGAGCGTCCAATATTCAACAATACCCCGACCGCACACAAAAAGACAACAAGAGAAGTTGATCCTGCGCTAACGAACGGCAAAGGTAATCCTGTCGGAGGAATAGAACCTGTCACAACCGCGACATTGATAAGAAACTGAATGGCAATGATTGACGTAATTCCCGACGCGAGATAGCAGCCGAATCGGTCGGGTGCACTTCTTGCGATTCGAATTCCGCGATAGATCACAGCAAGAAAAATCCCCATCACAGCAAGACATCCGAAAAGCCCCGTTTCCTCACCGATGATGGAAAAAATGAAGTCAGATTCTCCGAACGGCAAAAATCGAAGCGCTTGGCGAGATGTGAAAAGGCCCGTGCCAAAAAGACCGCCGCTTCCCAAAGCATACAGTGACTGAATTAGCTGATATCCTTCCCCTTGCGGTGAGGCCCATGGGTCTAAGAAAGCTGCAAGACGTGCCAATCGATAAGGTTCGAGTGCGATCAGAACGGGAATCATTGCAAGCGCGCCTGCAAACAACAAGCCGAACCATTTTAACTTCATTCCTCCAACAAACAACATCACGAGAAGTGTCACCCCAAGACAAATCGTGATAGAGAGATTTGGCTCTGCAAGAATGAGAAGACACAGCGTTCCTCCAACAAGAATGATCGGAAAATTTCCGCGCAAGGAAACGATGTTGTCAAAATTTTTACTCATATATGCCGCCGCAAAGAGAACGAATGCAAATTTTGCGATTTCCGACGGCTGAATTGTCAATCCTCCAAATCCAATCCAGCGTTTTGCGCCGTAATTCTCCACGCCGATTCCGGGAACGAAAACAAGG
>JAZNLR010000075.1:0-1949 GCA_045579195.1 Clostridia bacterium
TCTTTTCATAATTCCACTCTGCCGCCAGTTTTGGATTCTTCGTTGCCAAGTCGTTATAGCCTTGAAGAACCTTACGACCTGAACAAATGGGGCATCCGCACCCAGCGTTTCTGTCGTTTATCATCGCTTGCCATTCATGCCCTTTCTCGCACTTCCACCAAACACTTTTGTTGCTGTTTGCGAAAAAATGCTCTGGCTTTAATTTCCCATTCTTTTCAAAATTCCATTCCGCCGCAAGCTTTGGATTTGCCGCCAAAAGAGAGTTTTCTTTTTCCGTGAATTCTCGCAAGTTTTCAATGGCAATTGCATCCCGTTTCAAGTCGACGTCCACGTTTTTGCCGAGAATTTCGCACAAAATCGTTTCAATTGCTTCGGGCAAATCTTTTTGATTTTCTTGAATGACAAAATCGCGGGAACTATCATTTAAGGAAGGAAGCCCCTCCCGAATGCGGAACAGCTTGATTCCATCTTGTTCACACTTGCGATTTTTCTCCAAATCCTGCTTCGTTTTCTTCCCGTGCCAAAGGAATCCGTCATATTCCACGGCAATTTTTCTTTGCGGAAGAAAGACGTCCAACTCATACCCAAAGTCGGAAAAACAATGCTCAACTTCTTCTCCACATTGCTTCAAGTAAAAGACGAGTGCAAATTCAGGGAAAGACGTTTTTCGCTCAGAACTGCAAATAGGGCATCCTGCGACTCTATTTCTGCTTCCTATTGTTGCTTCCCACTCATGCCCTTTCTCGCACTTCCACCAAACTTTCTTGTCACTACCGACAGTAACCTCTTCCGGTTTCAACTCTTTGTTCTTTTCATAATTCCATTCTTGTGCCAACTTTGGATTCACCGTTGCCAAGTCGTTGTATCCTTGAAGAACTCTATGTCCTGAACAAATAGGACAGCCTCTTCCTCCTGTTCGGTGCGAAATCGCATCTTGCCAGGCGTGCCCTTTTTCACACTTCCACCAGACTTTTTTGTTACTGTTTGGCAAAACATCCGCTGGTGTTAAGCCATGATTCTTCTCATAGTTCCATTCCGACGCCAACTTCGGATTCACCGTCAAAAGATCATTTTCTCCTTTTATCGCACAAATCCCTGCGCAAAAGGGGCACCCATGCCCTGCATTTCTGCTTGCGATCGTCGCTTCCCACTCGTGCTCCTTTTCGCACTTCCACCAAACCTTTTGATGGCTTCCGACTGTAAAATCCTCCGGCTTTAATTCTTCATTTTTTTCAAAATTCCATTCTGCCGCAAGCTTTGGATTTAACGTGGCTAAATCATTATATCCCTTTAAAGCTATTCTTCCAGCACAAACGGGACATCCACGACCTGCGTTTCTGCTTTTAATTTCAGCTTCCCACTCGTGCCCTTTTTCACACTTCCACCAAACTTTCTTGCCACTTCCAAAAACAAAATCCTTTGGCGTAAGCCCCTGATTCTTCTCATAATTCCATTCTTTTGCTAACGCTGGATTTGCCGTCGCTAAGTCGTTATATCCTTGCAAAAGTTTTTGATTCGTACAATATGGACATCCCTTTCCGGAATTTCTACTATTGATCGTTGCTTCCCACTCATGCCCATTCTCACATTTCCACCAAGCCTTTTTATTGCTGCTTGGCATCACGTCCATCGGTGTTAAACCATTGTTCTTTTCATAGTTCCATTCCTTTGCCAACGCTGGATTCACTGTCGCCAAATCGTTTTTCCCTTTTATCACTCTCTGTCCAGCACAATATGGGCAGCCGCACCCAGCGCTTCTGCTTGAAATTACAGCTTCCCACTCGTGTCCTTTCTCGCACTTCCACCAAACTTTTTTGTTGCTTTTGGACAACATCTTTTCGGGGCGCAGATCTCCATTCTTTTCATAATTCCACTCCGCCGCCAAGGTTGGGTTGTCGATCACAAATTTCTTTTCGGACATCATTTCCCTCAAAACGTTTCTTTGTTTC
>JAZNLR010000076.1:0-1893 GCA_045579195.1 Clostridia bacterium
AAGAGCATATGGCTTGCTCGGAAATAACATTTTCGGAACGGACTTCTGTTACGATATGGAAATCCGTCTTGGCGCAGGCGCGTTCGTCTGCGGCGAGGAAACCGCTTTGATGAACTCCATCGAAGGTATGAGAGGCGAACCGAGACCGCGTCCTCCGTTCCCGGCGGTGAAGGGACTTTGGGCAAAGCCGACGCTTCTTAACAACGTTGAGACCTACGCAAACATCGCTCAGATCATTTTGAAGGGAAGCGATTGGTTCAGCACCATCGGAACTGAGAAGTCCAAGGGAACGAAGGTCTTCGCGCTCGGTGGAAAGGTTGTCAACACCGGCTTGGTTGAGATCCCGATGGGAACGACCTTGCGTGAGATCGTCTTCGACATTGGCGGCGGCATTCCGAACGGAAAGAAGTTTAAGGCTGCTCAGACCGGTGGACCTTCCGGCGGATGTATCCCTGCGCACCTCATTGACACCCCGATCGATTACGATTCCTTGATTGCGATCGGTTCCATGATGGGATCCGGTGGATTGATCGTTATGGACGAAGACAACTGCATGGTTGACATCGCAAAGTTCTTCCTCGACTTCACGGTTGAAGAATCCTGCGGAAAGTGCACGCCGTGCCGAATCGGAAATAAGCGCTTGATGGAAATGCTCGAGAAGATCACTTCCGGCCGCGCAACGATGGCTGATCTCGACAAGATGGAAGAGCTTTGTTACTATATCAAGCAGAACTCTCTCTGCGGACTTGGACAGACTGCTCCGAACCCCGTTCTTTCGACTTTGAAGTACTTCCGCGATGAGTACGAAGCGCACGTTCGCGACAAGAAGTGTCCTGCGGGCGTCTGCAAGGCATTGGTATCGTACTCGATCAATCCTGAAAAGTGTATCGGATGTACGCTCTGTGCAAGAAACTGTCCTGTTGGCGCAATCTCCGGCGAGCTGAAGAAGCCTCACACCATCGACACTTCCAAGTGTATTAAGTGCGGCGTATGTATCAGCAAGTGTAAGTTTAGCGCTATTTCGAAAGGCTGATGGAGGAAAGAAGAATGGCTAATATGGTGAATTTGAAAATTAATAATATTCCCGTTGAAGTTGAAGCCGGAACGACGATTTTGGCTGCTGCTCGTAAAGCGGGAATCAAGATCCCCACGCTGTGCTACCTCAAAGACATCAATGCGATCGGCGCTTGCCGTGTTTGCGTTGTTGAGGTAAAGGGTGCAAGAGGCCCCGTTGCGGCTTGCGTTTATCCCGTCAGCGAAGGAATGGAAGTCTTTACGAACACTCCCAACATCCTGAAGGCAAGAAAGACCACGGTTGAATTGATCCTTTCCGATCATAAGAAAGACTGCCTCTCTTGCGTCAGAAACGGAAACTGTGAGCTTTCCAAGCTCTCCGAAGAGTTGGGTTGCAATGCAACGAGCTTTGTTGGCGCTTCCAACAGCTATCCTGTTGACAACTCCACCAACTATCTCGTTCGTGACAACAACAAGTGTATTCTCTGTAAGCGTTGTGTTGCAGCGTGCAGCAAGACGCAGCAGGTTGCTGTTATCGGAGCAAATGCACGTGGATTCAAGACGCACGTTGCATGCGCATTCGAGGCTCCGCTTGCTGACGTTGGATGCGTTGCTTGCGGACAGTGTGTCAACGTTTGCCCGACCGGTGCTTTGACCGAGAAGGATGATATCAATGAAATCATCGCTGCAATCAATGATCCGAAGAAGCACGTTATCGTTGGAACCGCTCCTTCCGTTCGTGTTGCGCTCGGCGAAGAGTTTGGATATCCCATCGGAACGAATGTGGAAGGTCAGATGGTCACTGCGCTTCGCATGCTCGGATTTGACCGCGTCTTCGATGTAGACTTCGCTGCTGACCTCACCATTATGGAAGAGGCT
>JAZNLR010000077.1:0-3955 GCA_045579195.1 Clostridia bacterium
GAAGCATAGCAAGAATACCGATGTATCAAACATTGGATACCATTATAATTGATACAAACGCAAAGGATGTGGCTGTGATTGCCAATGAGATTAAGCAGTTGTAATACTAACAAATTCCAATAGGTCGAACAATTAGGAAAACAAGAATTTGTAGGTGTGTATAATGATTATTTTAATTACAGGAGCATCGCATACGGGCAAAACTGCACTTGCTCAAAAACTGCTTGAAAAATATAAATATCCATATCTTTCAATAGACCATCTAAAAATGGGTTTAATTCGTAGCGGTAACACAGAACTTACCCCTATGGATGATAAAGAATTAACCGAATATTTGTGGTCGATTGTTTGCGAAATGGTAAAAACGGCCATTGAGAACAAGCAAAACTTAATTGTCGAGGGTTGCTATATACCATTCGATTGGCAAAAAGACTTTGACTCCGAATATCTTGAAAGCATCAAATATTACTGTCTGGTAATGAGTGAAGAGTATATCAGAAACCACTTTGCCGACATCAAGAAATATGCAAATGTCATTGAAAATCGTTTGGATGATGAATGGTGCACAATGGAGAGTGTGTTAGCAGACAATTTAGAAATGTTAGCCCTTGCACAAGAGCATAATGTAAACTATATACTCATTGACGATAAGTACGAAATCAATATTGAGTTATAACGATAAATTCCAATTTTTCGAATAGATGATATTTGTTTGGAAAAGGGTTTTAGGTTCTCCTAAAAAGCGGAAAATGTGCTATACATTTTTCCTGCTTGTTACGGCATAAGACAAAGTAAAAGGAAGCACGAAAATTTTGTGCTTCCTTTTTTCTGTCCTTAAGAGTACGACTCTTAAGGTGTCCTCTTTTTTGATCACAGTTTTTCAGCGAGAGTCTTTCGCCGTTTCCAGCTTCCAATGAGGAAGTACAGCATGCTGGGGATCGCATATCCGTACGGCGCGAGTGCGTATCCCAAAACAAAGCCGAAGAAGCCCCATTCGAGGTAAATGCCGAAGAGCCAGCTTAAGCCGATTCGCAAAAGCACGCCATCCAGAATGCTCAAGACCATTCCGAACTTTGCGTTGCCGATGCCTTGGATGAGTGCACCACTTCCGCGCATGACTGCAAAGGCAGGGAAGATCCAGATGATCGCGCGGATGAATTCACCGCAGAGGTCGTGCACGAGGGGATCGTCCGAGAAGAGCATAAACAGCTCTTTGCCAAAGACAAGGTAGAGGAAGACGAAAACGACCGTCATGACCGCGGAGAAGAGCCAAGCATAATGAACAACCTTCTTTGCGCGATCGTTGTTGCCTGCGCCCACGTTCTGACTGATCATCGGAACGGCGGCATACTGAATGCCGAGAGAGATCTTGCTGAAGATGTCGTCGATGCGAACGCCAACGCCGAAAGTTGCCGATGCAACAACGCTGATGTCGTTGATCATGGAGTTGACGGTAAGCATGGAAAGGTTGATAAAGCCCGACTGGATCGCCATCGGAAGCCCAAGAGAGAAGATCATCTTGACGTACTGAAAGCGCGGGACAAAACTCTTCGGTTGGAAGTCAAAGCCGAATTGTTCACGACGACGGAAAAGATAAAACAGCGAGAAAATAAAAGATACCGCTTGCCCGATGATGGTTGCCCACGCCGCACCCGCAACGCCCATGTTCATAAATCCCGTGAAGAGGATGTCAAGAACGAGGTTGACGACGGAGGCGATTCCGATGAACAGGAAGGGGCGCTTTGCATCTCCCATCCCGCGCAAAACGGCGGAAACGAGGTTGTATCCTGCCGTGAAGATAAGGCCCGCTCCGCAGATGATGAGGTAATCTTTCGCCATTTCATAAGATTCTTCAGGAATCTTGATGGAGTCAAGAATCCAAAAACGCATCGTTAAGACGAAAATGGTGATGAGAAGCGCGAGGGCTGTAATAAAAGTGAACAGCGTTCCGATGATGTTGTTCATCTCTTTGCGCTTTCCCGAGCCCAACGCTTGCCCGATGAGGACCTGCCCCGCGTTGGAAAAACCAAGGCAGACCATCGCAGCAAAGTTGATGATCTGGCTGCTTTGCGAAACGGCGGAAAGGCCGGCAGTGCCGACATACTCCCCGACGATGACCATATCGATGGTGGAATAAAGCACTAAGAGCGCATTTGACGCCATGAAGGGAAGGGCAAAGAGAAGCAACTGCTTTGCAATGTTGCCCTGTGTGAAATCTCTTGTTAGCTTTTTTGTTGCCGTCATAATCCCGTATGAAACCCTCGCGGATGAAATGAAAGAAAAAAGAGCGTTTTTCGAGCGCTCGTTTCGTGTTGTTTTTGTCTCTGAAAAACAATGAAAAGTATAGCACGCTTTGGCGCGTTTGTCAAACTTCGTGCAAATGAAAAGAGGAGAAACCGTTTCTGCGTTTCTCCTCGGAAGAACCGTATTTCCTCAAGATAAAACCCTGCTGCAGAGAGGTCGATGAGAAGATCATCAAACAAGAGGTTGAATTTTTCTTTTGAGCCCTTCTTTCCTATCTTCTTTTTAGGTTGCTGTCTTCAGTATATCAAAAGTTTTGTTTGCAATTCAATTTAAAAATAAAAAATTAATTTACAGATTGACAAAGAGTTGTTTCGGGGTTATAATGACGGTGAAACAAAAAAAGAGGTGTTCTTATGGTGCAATTGAAAATCGATCCGTGTGATGTGAAAGGGTTTAATTATCACCCGAGTTATTCCACAGGTGCGCTTGAAAACTGGCTTTTGTTTGATGAGGAAGTCTGGAGAAGAGAGCTTAAAAACGGTAAGGAAAAATTCCCCAAAATTAACACGATTCGAATTTGGCTTTCTTGGAATGCCTATTGCAAGTTGCAAGACAGATTCATTCAGCAGATCAAGTGCGTGATCGACATCTGCAAAGAACTTGACCTATATGTGATTCCTTGTCTTTTCAATCGTTGGCACGATCCGATGAACGACTGCGACGGAATCTTTATCGATCACTTTTTGCCAAACAGCAGTTGGTTTCATAAGTATGGAAATCTTTTCGAGGATTATATCGATGCTCTTTGTGCGGCCTTTAAGGACGAGGAACGCATCCTCGTTTGGGACGTCTGCAACGAACCCTTTGCATATAACGGGGATTTTCCGGAGCGGGAGTCCGTTCTGCAACACGAAATGAATTGGCTTCGCCGCATTTCTGCGCGCTTGCGCAACAACGGCGTTTCTCAGCCGCTCGGGCTTGGCTGCACAGGACATCACCCTATGACGATCGTCGACGATTTCTGTGACGTTTATCTCACGCACCTCTATTACGGCGGTGAGGGCTTGGAAAACTTTGATGCAAAGGTGAGGCCCTTCGTCGAGGAAGCGAAGAAGAACGGAAAACCGCTGATCACTTCCGAATGCTGTTGGGGCTCGTTTGATGACAAGGCGAGAGGGGAGTATGTCAAAGGCTCGCTCACGATCTTCAAGAAGTATGGCATCGGATTTATCGCCCATGCCTTGCAGTACTGCGGGTGCGCCGATCTGCATGACGCCTGCGATGGAAGGGTTTCTCCCGAAATCGGAAACCTTTGCTTTATTCTCAAAGACGGAACAATGCGCCCTTATCACGAGGTCTTCAACGAATTTTAAGAAATGGTGGATAAAACAAAAAAAAGCAGAACCGAGAAGGTTCTGCTTTTTTTTCATTTGCGAAAGAGCAGTAAAAAGGTGCGTAAATGTAGGGAAGAACAGTAAAAAGGTGTGTGATTTACTCGATGCTATACATGGTATCCCACTGTTTCGGGTATCGCTCCTTCACTTTGGTATAGGTCAAAAATTTTGAAGATGATATGTATTGCTATTAGTCCCATTCCGTTATCAAGGATTCGCCAACAAAATTTGCTGTTTTCTACATTGATTTTTCCCGCAGTTATAAGGCCTGAATAATCTACCTCTCGTGGTATGCGTTTCGTTATCAGTTTCTTCCT
>JAZNLR010000078.1:0-8931 GCA_045579195.1 Clostridia bacterium
AGTACCCTTGATTTGCTTTTGATAAGCCGCCGGTTTGGCAGGCGTAATGTCAATGTGCTTTTCGGCACCGTTGGAATTGAGAAATTCGCGGCTGATATCCACAATCGTTTTGCCGTTCCACTGCATCACCAGACGCGGATCCGCTTGCACAACGGCAACGGGAACCGCTTGCAGGTTCTCGGTTTCGGCCAATTCGAGGAAACGTGCAACGTCCTTTTCTTCCACTACGACCGCCATACGTTCCTGCGATTCGCTGATTGCAAGTTCAGTTCCGTTCAAGCCGTCATACTTCTTCGGAACGGCATTCAAATCAATATCCAATCCGTCCGCTAGTTCGCCGATTGCAACACAAACACCGCCTGCACCAAAGTCATTACAACGCTTGATCAGCGTCGTGACTTTTTCCTTCTTAAACAATCTCTGGAGTTTGCGTTCGGTCAGCGGATTACCCTTCTGAACCTCCGCGCCGCACGTCTGAACGGATTCTGTCGTGTGCGCCTTGGAAGATCCCGTTGCACCACCGCATCCGTCGCGTCCTGTTTCGCCACCGAGAAGAACGACAACGTCCCCTGCCTCCGGGCGATCGCGTCGTACGTTTTTACGCGGAGCTGCCGCAACGACAAAGCCCGTTTCCAGACGCTTTGCAACGTAATTCGGATGATAGAGTTCGTGAACGATTCCGGTTGCAAGACCGATCTGGTTACCGTACGAGGAGAATCCTGCAGCAGCCGTCTTCGAAATGACGCGCTGAGGAAGCTTTCCTTCCAACGTTTCCGAATATGCAACCGTGGGGTCAGCAGCGCCGGTAATTCGCATCGCCTGATAGACATACGATCTGCCCGAAAGCGGATCGCGAATCGCTCCACCAAGACAGGTTGCCGCACCGCCAAACGGTTCAATTTCAGTCGGATGGTTGTGAGTTTCGTTTTTGAACATCACCAGCCATTCCTGCAGTTCTCCATCAATTTCCGCATTTACGACGATGGAGCAGGCATTGATCTCCTCCGATTCGTCAAGTGCGGTCAAAACACCATCTTTTTTCAGTTTTTTTGCCGCAATCACAGCAATGTCCATCAAGCATTCGTACTTGTCGTCTCGACCGCTGTAAAGCTCGGCAAACGTCTTCTGATAAAGACGGTAAGCTTCTTCAATTTTATCGTTTTCACTGTAAATTCGAACGTCTTTGAGTTCGGTCAAGAATGTCGTATGGCGGCAGTGATCCGACCAATATGTATCGATCACCTTCAGCTCCGTGAGCGTGGGGCATCTCCCCTCGCTGATAAAATAATCACGGACAAAACGGAGATCATCTGCGCTCATTGCAAAGCCCATCTTTGCGTGATATTCAGAAACCTCATCGTCGCTCAACGCATTGAAGAACGTCAGGATCTCAACTTCTCCTGCTTTGACCTGCTCCGTTTCGAGCGTCGTCGGCTTTACAAGGCTTGCCTCTCTCGATTCAACAGGATTGATCAAGTACTTCTTGATTGCCTCAAATTCAGCATCGTTGACTCCCGAAATCGCAAAGACTCGCGCGCACTTAACCTGCGGGCGGGATCCGTGCGTCAAAAACTGAACGCACTGCGCGGCAGAATCTGCACGCTGATCGTATTGACCGGGCAAGTACTCAATGGCAAAGACTCGGTCCTCGCTTGCAAATGCGACCTCCTCATCAAAAACCGCATCCACGGGCGGCTCGGAAAAGACGGTCACTTTCGCCTTTTCAAATTCCTCGTCCGTAATGCCGGAAACGTCGTATCGCAAGATCTCGCGCAACGTGTTTGCCTGAATGCCAAGCACGTGTTTGATGTCCTTCAGCGTCTTTTTCGCCTGAACGTCAAAGCCCTCTTTTTTCTCAACAAATATACGGTAAATTTTCATCGGTCTCTCCGTCAAACTTTTTTAATTCCAATATCCTTTCTGTAAGCCATATCCGTAAAGTGAATCTTCTCCACGTTTGCATAGGCTTTCTTTCTTGCATCCTCTATTGTTTTGCCAAGCGCAGTCACACCGAGAACTCTACCACCGTTCGTATAGAACACTCCATCCGAAACTTTCGTTCCTGCGTGGAAGACGATTGCATCTTCGTCAACAGCACCAAATTCGATGGGGTATCCTTTCTTATACGATTCAGGATATCCGCCGCTCGTCAGGCAAACGCAAACGCAAGCTTCTTCACTCCACTCAAGCTGAATCTTATCCAACGTTCCGTCTGTGACAGCATTGAACACCTCAAAGAGGTCATTTTTCAATCTCGGAAGAATCACCTGCGTTTCGGGATCCCCAAAGCGCGCGTTATATTCCAAGACTTTGATTCCGTCAGCACACATCATCAACCCGAAGTACAAAACGCCTTTGAAGAGTCTTCCTTCCTTCTCCATCGCACGGATGGTCGGGATAAAGATGGTTTCATAGGCCTCTTTTGCCATTTCGTCGGTATATGCCGCGCTGGGTGAAAACGTTCCCATTCCACCGGTGTTTAAGCCTTCATCATTGTCTTTTGCACGCTTATGGTCTTGACTTGACGCCATGGGAAGCAAGGTTTTTCCGTCTGTAAACGCGAGCACGGAAACTTCCTTCCCAACGAGGAACTCTTCCACAACGATCTGATTCCCCGCGTTTCCAAACGCCTTGTCAAGCATAATATCGTCAATTGCCTTTTCCGCCGCCTCACGCGTTTGGCAAATGATGACACCCTTTCCGAGCGCAAGGCCGTCCGCTTTTACAACAACGGGAATTTTGCATGTCTTGACATACGCTTTTGCCGCAGCAATGTCGTCAAAGACTTCATATTCCGCTGTGGGAATCTTGTATTTTTTCATCAAGTTCTTTGAAAAGACCTTGCTCGCCTCAATGATCGCAGCTTCCTTTCTCGGCCCGAATGCACGCATTCCCATCTCCTCAAGACGGTTCACAAGACCAAGCGCAAGCGGATCGTCCGGCGCGACCACGGTATATGCAATATCCGAATGGAGGTTAACGAATTGGCATACCCCCTCCACATCGGTTGCGGCAATCTCGGGATGACATTCTGCAAGCGTTGCAATTCCTCCATTCCCGGGAATACAGTAAATCTTATCAACATTTGGACTTTGGGATAGCTTCCACACAATTGCGTGTTCTCTGCCACCTCCGCCGATCACAAGAACGTTCATCTTTGCACTTCCTCGCAAAATTAGTGTTTGAAGTGACGCATTCCACAGAAGACCATTGCGATTCCCGCACGGTTGCATGCGTCAATGCTGTCCTGATCGCGAATACTTCCGCCCGGCTGAATGATTGCAGTGATTCCTGCAGCAGCAGCAGCCTCAACACAGTCAGAGAACGGGAAGAATGCGTCAGATGCCAAAACAGAACCTTTCGCACGCTCACCTGCATGCTCAATTGCCTGATTTGCAGCCCAAATACGATTGGTCTGACCTGCGCCAATTCCAACGGAAACATTGTCTTTTCCCAAAACAATCGCGTTGGACTTCGTGTGCTTCACGACCTTCCAAGCAAACTTGAGATCTTCGATTTCCTTCTCAGTCGGAGCGCGATCGGTCACAACCTTCCAATCAGCTTCGTTATAGGTCTTTGTGTCAATTTCCTGAACCAAAAGTCCGCCAACGACCTTCTTCATATCAAACGTCTTCGGCTTAAGAGGAGCGTTGATGGTGGGAAGACGGAGCAAGCGGATGTTCTTCTTTGCCTTCAAAATCGTGAGAGCTTCTTCGGTGAAGTCCTTCGCGATAACGATCTCGATGAAGATCTTATTGATTTCAGTTGCAGTTGCCGCATCGATAATGCCGTTTGCAGCAACGATTCCGCCAAAGATGGAAACAGGATCTGCCTCATATGCCTTGCAGTATGCATCGTAAATGTTTTCAGCGACGCCAACGCCACAGGGGTTTGCGTGCTTCACAGCAACGACGCAGGGCTCGTTATATTCACGAAGGAGATCAAGTGCGCCGTTCGTGTCGTTAATGTTGTTATAGCTCAGTTCCTTTCCGTGAAGCTGTTCGGCGTTGATCAAAGATCCGTCATAGCCGAAGCAGTCACGATAGAAGACCGCATTCTGGTGCGGGTTTTCACCGTAACGCATATCCTGCGCCTTCTCGTAAGCAAATGTGATCTTCTCAGGGAACTCGATGTCAAGGCGATCGCGGAGATAGTTTGCAATCAACGTATCGTAAACAGCGGTGTGCTGGAACACCTTGTACATCAAGCGGAACTTCGTGTCGAGGGAAACTTCACCGTTTGCCTTCAACTCCTCCAAAACGGTTGCATAGTCGGAAGGATCGATGACAACTGCAACGTCCTGATAGTTCTTTGCTGCGCTTCTGAGCATCGTCGGTCCACCGATATCAATGTTCTCGATTGCGTCTTGCAACTCAACGTTCGGCTTAGAGATGGTCTCCTTGAACGGATAGAGATTGACAACGACAACGTCAATGGTGTTGATGTTCAATTTCTCAAGCTGCTCCATATGCTCAGGGTTGCTTCTCATTGCCAAGAGACCTGCGTGAACGTTCGGATGCAACGTCTTAACACGTCCGTCCAAACACTCCGGGAATCCGGTCACATCACTGATCGAAATAACGGGAACGCCATTCGTTGCCAATGCCTTCAACGTTCCGCCCGTGGAGACGATCTCAAATCCGAGATCCACCAACTCGCGGCAAAACTCAACGACACCGGTCTTGTCCGAAACACTTACCAAAGCTCTCTTTTTCATCTGTCAATATCCTCCGTGATTAAAACTTTTCTTCCTTCGACTTTTAATTGATCTGCACAGAACAGCGCAACTGCTCTCGGCAGAATTTGATGCTCAACTTCCAAAATACGCGCCTGCAACGTTTCAGGCGTGTCGTTTTCCTTGACAGGAACTGCTTCCTGCAGGATAATCGCCCCGGTGTCAGCTCCTTCGTCCACAAAGTGCACGGTTGCTCCCGAGACTTTTGCGCCGTACTCCAACACGGCAGAATGCACTTTCAATCCGTAAAATCCGTTTCCGCAAAAAGACGGAATTAAGGACGGATGGATGTTAATGATACGATTTCTGTACTCCGCGATCAAATTCGGCGACAAAATGGAGAGATAGCCCGCAAGGACAATCAGGTCGATCTCATACGCTTTTAAGCACTCTGAAATCGCACCGAACAGTGCCTCCGGGCTCTCATAATCTTTCTTTTTGAACACGAAAGAAGGGATTCCTTCGTTTGCCGCGCGGGTCAAACCGAACACCCCGTCTTTCGAGCTGATGACAACGCATACGCGACCGTCAATCTTTCCCGCTTTGCAAGCGTCGATGACCGACTGCATATCCGTTCCGGAACCGGAAATTAAAACCGCAATGTTCTTCACAGCGTCACTCCCTCACCTTCAATGACTTCACCGAGAACGCAGGCATTCTCTCCGAGCTCTGCAAGAACGTCGATTGCCTTCTGTGCATCACACGCACGAACGCAGGCAACCATTCCGATTCCCATATTAAACGTGTTGTAAATCTGCTGATCGGAAATGCCTGCAATTCGCTGCATCACTTTGAAGATCTTCGGCACTTCATAAGAATTGCGATCAATCTTCACACCAAGGCCCTTCGGCAACATGCGCGGAATATTCTCAATAAATCCACCGCCTGTGATGTGGGAAAGACCCAACACCTTGACCTTTTCAATCAGCGAAAGGACGGTTTTGACATAGATCTTTGTCGGCGTCAAAACAACGTCTGCAAACGAACAGCCAAGCTCTTCGTTATACTCTTCAAGTTTTGCACGGTCCTCACCCAACAATTTGCGGACGAGGGAGTATCCGTTTGAATGAATTCCGGAAGAAGGAATTCCGATCAAAACGTCTCCCGCTTTGATTTCCTTTCCCGTGATGATCTTATCGCGATCAACAATTCCAACCGAGAACCCTGCCATGTCGTACTCCCCGACAGGATAGAACCCGGGCATCTCTGCAGTCTCTCCTCCAATCAGAGCGCAGCCTGCCTGACGGCAACCTTCCGCAACGCCCGAAACGAGCTGCTCAGCAAGCTCGGGGAAGAGCTTTCCAACAGCAAGATAGTCCAAAAACAGAAGCGGACGAGCTCCCTGGCAAACAACGTCGTTCACGCACATTGCAACGCAGTCAATTCCGACGGTATTGTGCTTGTCCAACAAAAATGCGTACTTCAGCTTGGTTCCGACGCCATCCGTTCCAGCAACCAAAACGGGCTTGGAAAGCGCTTCACCTTCAATGGAATAGAAACCGCCGAAAGAACCCAAATCACCGAGAACATTCTCATTGTATGTGCTCTTAACGTGCTTCTTCATCAAGTCGACTGCGCGGTATCCCGCTTCAACGTCAACGCCTGAATCCTTGTAAGAAATAGCCATTCCTTTTTACCTCTTTTGCGTATTTTTTATATTCGTTCAAAATTGAAACCTTAAAATTTAACCGCGGAGCTTTTCTTGAAGCTCAGCATCCGCACGGACGATTTTTTCTTCCATCTCCGCCTTGAAGCTTTCCAACTGCTTTGCAATGTCGGGGTACTTTAACCCAAGAATCTGCAACGCGAGCAAACCTGCGTTCTCACCACCGTTGATTGCGACCGTCGCAACGGGAATTCCAGAAGGCATCTGGACAATGGAAAGAAGACTGTCAAGGCCGTCCATCGTGGAACTCTTCACGGGAAGTCCAATCACAGGAAGTGTCGTGTATGCGGCGAGAACACCACCAAGATGCGCTGCCTTTCCTGCTGCTGCAATGATCACTTCAATTCCGTTCTCCTTTGCACGCTTTGCAAAGTCATGTGCTTGATCCGGTGTTCTGTGTGCAGAGATCACACGAACCACAGGTTCAATACCGAAGCGCTTTAAAACGCGGATTGCAGGCTCACAAACGTCGAAATCGGAAATACTTCCCATAACAATTGCAACTTTTCCCATAGGCCAAAAATCTCCTACTTTAATAGATACTATAATTGTACAAAAGTTAAGCTTACAAGTCAAATCAATAGGGACGCTTTTTGGCGAAATTTTCTGCTTTGGATATCTTTTTCAGAATCGCACAAACTAAATTGACGAAAAATGATGAGGTGTAAAAATGTTTATTGCAATTTTGGCGGTGGTCTACTTATGCTCAGTGAACTTGTTTGGTTTTCTCTTGCTGCGTATGCAGCGAAATGACAAGCAAAAAGAATCCAAATATGAAAGCGTTGTTTCTTCCTCTGAAAATGACTCAGATATTTCTTCAAAAAACCACGAACAGGCACTTCCAGAAGCGTCCAACAAACGCGGTGGTGAGAATAAGATCTCAAACGCAAAGCTGTTCTTTGTCTCCGCAATCGGCGGTGCACTTGGCGTTTATATTTCGATGCTGATTGCAAAATACAAGCTTCGAAGTCTTCCCTTTATGGTCGGGATTCCCATTCTTCTTGCAGCCAATGGGTATTTCTTCTTCCTTGTCTTTTCACAGTGGCTCTATTTCTAAGCAAAAGTGGCGGACCGTTCTGATCCGCCACTTTTATTCTTCTGTTTCTCTTTCCTGGCTCTCCCCATCAACTTCAAGTGTATGCACGCCACAGGCACCTACATTGACCAAGATGACGTCATCACCGATTCGACAGATTCTCTGCCACGGAATGACAACATCTTCCGGCGGACGGAAAATATTCATCGAGCGCTCACCTGGAACGACAATTGCGAGAATTCTTCCGCTCTCCAAACCAAGTTTCAAATCGACAATTCGACCGAGCTTTTTGCCATCTGTCACCGAAACGACCTCTTTCTTTCGCAATTCACAAAAACTGATTTCCATTGCCTCTCTCCTTTTTTTACGGAATTCGAAACAAAATTTCCACAATGAAATATATGCCCTTTCCCTCGGCTGTGTGCACGTTTTGAAAGAAGAAAACAGGATGCGACGAAACCGACCACACCCTGCTTTTCTCAAAGAGAAATGTTTGTTCGAATTGTGCTCAAGGCATTTTTCTCAATACGCGAAACCTGAGCCTGCGAAATTCCAACTGATTGCGAAACCTCAACTTGCGTTCTTCCCTCATAGTACCGCAGGCTTAAAATGTCCTTTTCACGTTGGGTGAGCTTTGAAAGCGCCTCAGAAAGTGAAACGTGTCCCGTCCAGCGTTCCTCCGTGTTCTTCTCGTCACCAAGCTGATCCATCAGCATAATCGCATCTCCGCTTTGATTATAGATGGGCTCATAAAGGGAAACCGGATCGCTGATCGCATCAAGCGCGAACGTCACTTCTGAAAGCGGGCAGTCAATCGCAACTGCAATGCTTTCCATGGTTGCCTCTTTTCCACTCTCTCGCTCAAGCTGTTCACGAGCCTGTAACGCGCGATATGCCGTATCACGAATGCTTCGAGAAACCCGCAGTGAGTTATTGTCCCGAAGATAGCGTCGGATTTCCCCAACAATCATTGGCACTGCATATGTTGAAAAGCGAACGTTATGTGAAATGTCAAAATTGTCAATTGCCTTGATGAGCCCGACACATCCGACCTGAAAGACGTCGTCAACGTTTCCCTTTCGATTCCAAAACCGTTTGACAACGCTTAAGACAAGGCGCATATTTCCAATGATAAACGCCTCTCTCGCGCCTTCTTGCTCATCCTTCACAGCCGCAAGCAGCGCAACGATTTCCTCTTCTGTCAATCGCGGCAGGGTTGCCGTGTCAATTCCGCAGATTTCAACTTTTTGATTCATTCGGTCCATTGTCTCCGTTTTCAAATTGCAAATCAAAACGAATTCTATGTACCTAAGCCGCAGAAAGAAGTATCTGCAATTTCACGGCAAATATTACACCATTTTCGCCATTTCCCGTTTTAAGCGAAAAATTATTTTCTTTTCAAGACGTGAAATGTAACTCTGCGAGATGCCTAGAATATCTGCAACCTCTTTCTGCGTTTTTTCAACACTTCCCAAAAGTCCGAAACGCATCTAA
>JAZNLR010000079.1:0-7163 GCA_045579195.1 Clostridia bacterium
ACGATCCGACTTATTCTCAGCCATTGTTCAAATATCTCCTTTTCTCTTTTATCATTTTCGTCTGCTTGCGCAGGTTATCAAAAAGCGGAAAACCGCTCTTTTCTCAATAGGGGCGGATGGTGTTGAGGTAATCTTGAAGGATGATGGATGCCGCGATCTTGTCCACAACCTTCTTTCTTCCCTTTCGGGAAACGTTTCCCTCCAACAGAACGTCCTCCGCTGCACACGTCGTCATGCGCTCATCCACAAAGACCATCGGAATATCGGTATACTTCGCAAGCTCTGCCGCAAAGGCGCGAACCTTTTGCGTCTGCAAGCTTTCCGTTCCGTCCAACGAAAGCGGAAGACCGATAACCAAAGTATCTGCTTCGCGCTCGATGAGCAAGTTCTTAAAGTAAAGAAAATCCTCCTCCGTGTTTTTACGAACGTACACCGCGAACGGACTTGCGATCATCTTCAAAAGATCGCTCGATGCGATTCCTATGCGAACGTCACCGACGTCCAATGCAACAACTCTATTCATATTTCTCCGTCAAAAGATCTTAATTGCAAGTTCGGGGCATGCGCTTCCGCAATACCCGCACAGCACGCATCTCTCTTCATCTATTATAACAGTTTCCCCTACCTTTTGTATAGCGTTTTGGGGGCATTTTTTTGCACAGGACAGACATTTTACGCACCAATCCTGAATGACCACCTTTTTCCCCTGAATGGGCGGAAGGGGTGTTTTCTTGCCTTCAAACAACGCTGCGTTGCAATGTACTTCGTCTGGCGACTGCATCCCAACCACTGCGGCATGTAGATAACTCTTCTCTTTGAAGTACTTCACGGCCGCCTCACGATCGGAAAGAAGATGCCCTCCACCGAAGAGTTTCATTGCATAGATCCCCTTTCCTTGCGCCTCTGCATCCATAAGCGCAGCCTCCATCTCTTCCCGCGTTCCGTCAAACAGACCGAAACCGCGATGATTGATGAGCGGATGCACGATTTGAAGCTCAGGATAGCGCATTGCGCCCCGCACGCCTGCAACGCGATGCGTGGAAATGCCAACCGCACGAATAACCCCCTTTTCCTGCATGGAAAGATAGTACCTCCACGCCTCCTCATGGCCGCGAATGGTGAGAAGATCCTCCGTTTCGTGCAAAAGGAAGATGTCAATATAATCCCTGCCGATGGCCTTCAATGCATCCATCAGCGCCTTTTCTGCGCCCTTTTTGTCGTATGCATACGATTTACTTGCAACGACCGCATGCGGATTGAGCGCGAGAAGCTCTTTGACAACGGCATAAGAATCGTAAAGCTCAGCCGCATCCACGAAGTTGATCCCCACCTCGTGCGCAGCACGCACGACTGGGCGGATCTGTTCGGGCGTGAACCCCTTCTGCAATCCCCCCATCGTGAGGCTTCCGAGCCCAAGCTCCGAAACTTTGATTCCCGTTTTTCCAAGTAAGACTTCTTTCATACCCTCATTATAGTACATCACGAAACAGAGTGCAAGCACTGTTTGCAAAATTCACAAAAAAAGCGACCGCACAATCCTGAGCGGTCGCTTTTTTGCTGTGTTAAGAAAGGTCAACCATCTTTTTCTTTACGAACTTCTTGCCCTTGTCCAGCGCCTTTTTGACTTCCGGACAGCATTCCACCAACATTGCGCCGGCGACCATTCCGATCGCAAGCCCAAACAGCATTTTACAGTTCATATGCTCCTCCTTTTCGCGCGGCCAGATTGCCCCGCAAAAGGAGTATGTGCAGACCTTGACAAATTATGTATCGAACGAAAAAATTACGCCTTCTTTGCGCGATAATCCTCAATTGCGGCTTTGATTGCCTCCTCCGCGAGAACGGAGCAGTGGATCTTCTGGGGAGGAAGTCCGTCCAGCGCCTCTACGACCTGTGCGTTCGTAACCTTCAGAGCCTCATCCAAGGTCTTTCCTTTGATCATCTGCGTTGCCATCGAACTTGAAGCAACGGCTGCGGCACATCCGAACGTCTTGAACTTAACGTCCACGATGATGTCGTTTTCGATCTTCAAAAAAATCTTCATAATATCGCCGCAAGAAGGGTTTCCCACCGTTCCTACGCCGTCTGCATTCTCAATTTCACCAACGTTCTTTGGTTCTGCAAAATTTTCCATCACGCGATCACTATACATTTTGATTTTCTCCTCCAATGACATTAAAGAGCGGCGACATCGCGCGCAAGCGCTCAAGAATTTCTTTCAGTTTTTCTGCGACGTAAGAAACGTCTTCCATCGTGTTTCGCTTTCCAAATGTGAATCGAACCGAACCGTGCGCAATCTCGATGGGAACCCCCATCGCAACCAAGACGTGCGAAGATTCCAGCGATGCAGACGAGCAGGCAGATCCGGTGGAAACGGCGATTCCTGCTAGGTCACACATCATCAGAATGGACTCCCCTTCCACAAATTCAAACGAGAAGTTCACGTTGTTGGGAAGGCGGTCGGTTCTATGTCCGTTCAAACGGCAGAACGGAATGGTCGCCTCGATCTGTTCGATCAAAGAATCACGCATTGCGATCAGCTTTGCGTTGTTCTCTTCAAGGTTTTCGTACGCCAATTCAAGCGCTTTTGCAAGTCCGACGATCTGCGGTGTGTTCGTCGTTCCTCCGCGCATTGTTCTCTCTTGCGCCCCGCCAATGATGAACTTATCCACTTTTAACTTGTTTCGGATGTAGAGAACGCCAATGCCTTTCGGTCCATAGAACTTGTGCCCGGACATCGAAAGCATATCTACGTTCATCTTTTCAACGTCGATTTTGACGGCTCCCATCGCCTGTACGGCATCCGTGTGGAACGGAACGTTGTGTCGGCGCGCGATCTTTCCGATCTCTTCGATGGGCTGGATGGTTCCAACCTCATTGTTTGCCGTCATAACGGTGATCAGAATGGTCTGGTCCGTGATTGCGCTTTCCAGCTGATCGAGATCCACTTTGCCGTCCTTATCGACGTCAACGTACGTCACGGTAAATCCTTGTGTTTCGAGCTGTTTTAAGGTGTGCAACACCGCGTGATGCTCGATCTTCGACGTGATGATGTGGTTTCCTCTGCCGCGATGAGCAGACGCAATTCCCTTGATCGCCCAGTTGTCAGACTCCGTTCCGCCGGACGTGAAATAGATTTCGCTCGGCTTTGCGTTGATGATTCGTGCAATGGTGTCACGCGCTTTCGTGACAGCTTGCGCCGTCTTTCTTCCAAAAGAATGCAAGCTGGATGCGTTTCCGAAGTCCTCTGAAAAATAAGGCATCATTGCCTCAAGAACAGCAGGATCGACGTACGTCGTGGCGGCGTGGTCGAGATAGATATTCGGTTTCATCTTATCCTTTTTTCTCCTTATCGTGAAACTGACTTTGGGCTTCAAAATCCTTGACCATATCCGCAAGAGTCAAGCTGTCCAGGATGCCGTTAATGCCGTCATACAGGCGCTTCCAGACGTTGTGTGTCGGGCAAAAACCCGCACAGCATGTGTTGCCTGAGAGGCAGTCGACAATTTCAAGGTTGTCTTCAAGAGCACGCGTGACTTGCCCAATGGTGATTTCCTCGGGGGCGTGCGCCAAGACGTACCCACCCTGCACGCCACGCTCCGACTGAACGATTCCGTCCTTTTTGAGGAGGCGGAAGATCTGATCGAGGTACGCAGGCGTGACACCCGTCTTTGTGGAAATCTCCGAAAGCGAGTGCGTTTTATTCGGCTCTAACGCAAGCGTGAAGCAAGCTTTCAAGCCGTATCTTGCCTTTGTCGAAAGTTTCATCGCAAATTCCTACTTTTTTAATCGGGATTAGTATACTACGACTTTCATATTCTGTCAACCTTTTCTCCATCGATTTTCCAAAATAGAACGAAAAAAGAACGCCCGCTTCGAAATGTTCTCAAGCAGGCGTTGAAATTGTGGATTTTTTCACCGTTTTTTGCTGTGCGAGCGGAAGATCAGGGCGTTGATAAGTCCGAAGAAAATTGCGGCAACAAGGCCTGCTGCGGCCGCTTTGATGCCACCCGTCAGCGCACCAAAAAGCCCTTCTTGCGCTCCTTCGATCGCACCTTTTGAGAGCAGATACCCAAAGCCCGAAATGGGAACGGTTGCCCCGGCTTGACCAAAGTCGACAAGGGGTTGATAAAGGCCAAACGCTTGCAAAACAACGCCGGCAAGCAGAAAGATAACCAGAATTCGCCCGGGCGTGAGCTTGGTGAGGTTGATGAGAATCTGCCCGATCAGACAGATCGTTCCTCCGACGAGAAAAACTTTCAAGAATGTCAAAGCTATTTCCATATTCCCTCCTTATCGCTCGATGACGACGAGATGCGCAATGCCCGGAATGCTGTCCCCTTGCTGCGTTGACGTTGAAGAAAGAAGCGCGCCTGTTGCAACGAACAGAACGCGATGAAGCTCCCCGCGCATCAATTTCCCATAAATATACGAATTGAGCACACTCGCAGAGCACCCTGCTCCGCTTCCTCCCTGATCGATTTCAGGCTCTTGCTCATAGATCATCGCGCCGCAATCCGCATGCTTCCCGTCAATGGGGAATCCGCGATCCTCCATCAATCCACAAAGAAGCTTGCTTCCCAAAATTCCGAGATCGCCTGTCAAAATGAGGTCGTAATCTTCGGCAGAAGTTCCCGTATCAAGAAAATGCGTGAGGATGCTGTCCATTGCAGCAGGTGCCATCGCCGCGCCCATGTTGTTCGTGTCGTGAACGTCAAAATCCACAACTTTCCCAACAGTTGCACGAACGATTTTCGGTCCAACACCATCCCTTGCCAAAACACACGCTCCTGCTCCTGTCACCGTCCACTGCGAAATGGGCGGCCGTTGCGTTCCCTGCTCAAGTGGAAAGCGGTACTGTCGCTCTGCAGATGCAAAGTGACTTACTGTTCCGCAAACAGCGCGCCGCGCAAATCCACCGTCAATGAGCGCCGCACCAACGACAAGGCTCTCACTCATCGTCGAACACGCGCTGTAAAGCCCTAAAAACGGCAGAGAAAGCTCACGCGCAACAAAGCTTGAAGATGTGATCTGATTGAGAAGATCGCCCCCAAGAAGCAGATCTACGCCTTCAAAACCGCCCTCCTGTTTCAGAATCGCATCCTCCATCACGTAACGAAGCATCGCACGTTCGGCGTGCTCAAACGTATCCTTCGACAGCATATCGTCTTTTAAGACTCTGTGAAAGAACTTCCCGAGCGGACCTTCCCCCTCTTTCGGGCCAACAACGCTTGACGTTGCGATCATCTTCGGTGCAGACGGAAACAACACGGTTTGCTTCCCGATTCGTTTTAATTCGTTCATTGCCTCTCCTTAAAGTCCGATGAAAAAGTACACAAGCCCAACAATGACAGATGCCGAAATTCCGTAAACAATGATCGGTCCTGCAATGATGAGCATTTTTGCTGCCAACCCATAAACCATGCCCTCGGTCTTAAACTCAAGCGCCGGCGAAACAACGGAATTGGCAAATCCTGTGATCGGAACCATCGAGCCTGCACCTGCAACCGCACCAATGCGATCGTAAATTCCAATTCCGGTCAGTGTTGTTCCAAAGAAGATCAAAATGCACGAAACCCACGCGGCACATTCATCCTGCGATAGAGCCGGAAAGATGCCTTCAAGCACCATTCTCAAAACCTGCCCAAAACAGCAGATGAACCCACCGACAACAAACGCCAGAATCAGCGTTTTTGCGTGTCTTGATTTCGGTGCATTTTTTGAGACAAACTCCTCATAATTCTCCCGTGTGATCTTCATCGCCCTTCCCTCTTCTCCTCTTTCATAATTGGATTCCGAAATTCCCGTTCCCCAACGTTTCGCATTGTTTCATCAAACTGCTCTTTTCGTTTCATAACGTCACTTCCATTCGTTTTGAGCTTACTTTTTGCAATCAAAAGAAAAATATGCAAAAAGGCGAACAAAAAATCGTCCGCCTTCTTCTAAATAAAAAAGGGAAGGTTTTCACCTTCCCTTTTTTTGGGAAACCTTATTCAGGTTATTGTTCTTTGAACAGCTTACTTCAACGTGATGGTCACGGTCTCAGTTCTGTCAGTTCCGGTGTATCCGGTCTTATCCTCTACAGCGTAGGTGATGGTGACGGATGCGGAAGTGATCGTGGTGAGATCAGTTGCCGTGAAGATCGGGTTGAGCGTCAAGGTCTTGGAAGCCTCGTCGAAGACGAAGAGGTTTTCAGCCTTCAAACCAGCGGTTACGCTAGCCTCGGTGAAGGAACCAACAACAGTCGGAACTACCGTGAACTTAACAGCTTCGTCAGCGTTCTTCGGATATACAGCCGTGGTCAACGTTACAGCAGTCGGGGTCGTTCCGCCGATTCCGGAGATACCAATGATATCGCTGGAAGCGGTCATTTCGATCAACTGAACAGGTACGAAGACGTCAACAGAAACGTTGGTGGTGTAAACTGCGAAGTTGTCATCATCCGGCAGGAACTTAACTGCGAGGTTCTGCGTTCCCTTGTTTTCGAAGGAAGCATTTTCGTCAGCGAATTCCCACGTTCCGGTGATAACTTCTGCGCCGAAGGTCATGGTCGTCTGACCAGCCTTGATAACGATGCCGTCAGCAACGGACTGACCAACGTAGAGAACGTTGTCGTCGAGAACCGGCGTTGCAGCGTCGAGGATACCCTTCTGAACTTCGATAACAACGATGTTGGAATCAACCTTGTTGTCAGCGTCGTCAATGTTCGTTCCGGTTGCATATACGTAGTAGAAGCCAGCCAACTTCTCAGTCGGGATGAACTTGAACTCGTTGGTTACGTTGGTGTTGATGCCAGCAACGTTTGCATCTGCATCTGCCTTAAGATTAGCAACAGCATCAGCGTTGGTCAAATCAACCTTCGTCTCGGAGAACTTAACGATCCAGGTGTAGGTGTTCTTCGGATCGGTGTTAGCGTTCATGGTTGCGCCGAAGGTTACCTGATCCTGACGAGCAGTGTCAAGTGCCTGAACAGCGTCACCAGCGGTAACAGCGATTTCAACCTTCTGAACGGTGTCAGCGGTTACGGTTACAACAACATTACCATTGAGGATGGTTGCGCCAACCTTAGCGGTGATGGTGTAGGTTCCGATCTCGGTCGGGGTGAACGCATAGGTCAAACCAGTAACGCCGGTGGAAACGTTGTTAACGTACCAGGTAACGAC
>JAZNLR010000080.1:0-19838 GCA_045579195.1 Clostridia bacterium
CCGCTTGGCCTCCGACTTGGGTAGGTTATCAAACAAGTAATGGTCATAACGAAAGTAACCGCGAGCCCCATACCTAGCGCGCTCTTAAAATCTTTGGAAACGCCAAGGAAAGGACAAATTCCAATAAACTGTGCGAAGATAACGTTGTTGATCAGGATCGCACCGAACAGAATCATAAAGTATTCCATGTTCACGCCTCCTTCTTTGAACGGTTCTTCACCGCTGTATAGATCGCGTTAAACGCAGCCATCAGGAATCCGTACATCAAGAATCCGCCTGCAGGAGCGGTCAGAACGCCGATGGTCGGGAACCAATCTCCGAGAACGGCCATTCCGAAGAGCTCACCTGCGCCGAGAAGCTCACGGCAGATGGCGATCAACGTGATGGATGCCGTAAATCCAAGGCCCATTCCAAGACCGTCCATTGCGGAATAGAACGGGGTGTTCTGGGATGCATACGCTTCCGCACGCGCCAGAATAATACAGTTTACGACGATCAGTGAAATAAACATTCCGAGGGACGCATAGAGATCAGGCATAAACTTTCTCAAAATCATCTCAACCAACGTAACGAACGTTGCGATGATCATAATGTAAGCCGGGATTCTCACCTTATCGGGGATCAAGTCACGTAAGATGGAGATGAGAACGTTCGAGCAGATGAGAACGAACGTCGTTGCAAGGCCCATTCCGATTCCGTTCATTGCCGTCGTGGTGATTGCAATGGTCGGGCAAGTTCCCAAAACGAGGCGGAACGTGGGGTTATTTCCCAAAAAACCGCTGGTCAGAGTCTGTTTCAGTTTTTTTCCGTCCATCAGTTTGCACCTCCCGCGAGATATTTCTTGTAAGCAAGCGCCGCATCCGTCACACCGTCGATGATGGCGGTTGAAGAGAGCGTTGCTCCCGAAACCGTGTCGACCTCAAGGCCTCCCTGCGCCTTGTTTTCATCCAGAGTGTTCACGTCTAACCCGACGAACTGTCCCAAGTAATCCTCCTTGAACGGAGTCTTGATGGTCTCCTGATTTGCGCCAGCTTTGACGTCAGTGATCTTGCTTCCTTCGAAGCTGACGTACATCGGAACGTTTCCGCCGTATCCTCCGGCACCGTTTGCGATTCCGATCACAAACTCGTCTGCCCCACTCTTTGCGAGGTAAAGGCGGACGCCGTCAATTTCATCGACCTGTTCAAAGGAGTCTGCATCGTACATCTTGGAAAGCTGTCTTGCGATGGTCTCTTCCTCGCTAACATAGGTGATCTGATTGACTAAGCCGAGCAACGCACCCGAGATTCCTGCAATCAAAGCAAGAACGATAACGCACTGCGCGATTCCCTTCTTCATCATTTTCATAAGACACCTCCAATGGCAACGGCAATGCCTGCGACAGTGATCAGGCCGACGATTGCCCACGTGACGTATAAAACGACGTCCTTTTTGCCCCCGAAGGGTTTCGGGATGATGTACTTATCGAGAAGCGGCGTGACAAGATTCATTAAGAGAATCGCCAAAGACGCGCCTTCCGGATAGCTTCCAAACACGCGAATCAACGCCGTGAAAAAGCCAATGCCAAGTGCATAAATGAGAGAGCCTGCAACGGTGTTCGGAGAGGTCGCATAGTCGGTTGCCATAAAGAATGCGCCCAGCACAAGACCGCCACTCATGATCTGCGGAAGAACCGAAGGAATATCCACACCGAAGAGCGCGAGAAATGCCGCTGTCGAGAAGATGGTGACAACGGGAACTTTCCAACTGATGACGCCGCGAACGATGAGATAGACTCCGCCGATCAACAGCGCGAGAACACTCGTTTCGCCCACACTTCCCGCAACCGTTCCAAAGAACAGCTGAGAAAGGGTTGCCGTTCCTCCGTTCAACGGAGTTGCTCCCGTCATCACGTCGGTCGGAAGATAGAAATTCGAAAAGAAATCACCGATTCCGGCATATGTGATCGGAGGCAAGAACCGCGTCATTGCAGAGCTGAACGACAGGAGCAGGAAAACGCGTGCTGCAGCGGCAGGGTTTGCAAAGTTCTTTCCAAGCCCTCCGAACAGCATCTTGACGATCATCGTTGCAAAGAGGCCGCCCATCACGGGGATGTACACAGGAACTGCCGGCGGAAGGTTCAAACCAAGGATCAATCCCGTAACCAACGCAGAGCAGTCAGAAAGCGTGTTTTTGCGCTTTCTTAAGAGGTTATAGAAAAACTCTCCCGCAACCGCTCCAAAAAGCGAGAAGAGAACGGTCAAAAGCGCGGAGATGCCAAACTGCACGATTCCAAACAGCGCAGCAGGCGTCAACGCGATCAAGACGTCAATCATAATGCGACGCGTGGTAAAGCGCGAAGCAACGTGCGGAGAAACCGTCAGAAGTCTTTTTTGTTCCATGATTTCCCCTCCTTAAATCTTACGCTGACGAATCAGCTTTTTCGCAACTTTGATCGACTGCATCAACGGGCGTTTTGCCGGGCAAATAAACGAACAGCTTCCGCATTCCATACAGTCCATCGCGCCATATTTTTTAGCACGATCATATTGTTCCAACAGCGCGCAGGAGTCGATGTACATCGGCATCAGGCGCATCGGACAAACACTCGCGCATTTTCCGCAATTGATACAGGTCGTCGTCTCGTCCTCGCAGATCTCTTCTTTGTGCATAAAGAGAACGGCACTCGTCGCTTTTGCAACCGCAATATCTGTGGACGTCTGCGCAGAGCCCATCATCGGGCCGCCGCTGATGATTTCGCGAACGTCACCGATCTTACCGCCGCAGTACATCAACAAGTCGGAGTACTTCACGCCAATGGGGACGAGCAGATTCTTCGGGATATAGACCCCTCTGCCCGAAACAGTGACGACGCGGTCGCTGACCACACGTCCATCTCGAACTGCATAGCTTGCGCAATAAGCAGAGTGGACGTTGACAACGCCAACACCGACGTCAACAGGCAATCCGCCTGCAGGAACGGTTCTTTTCAATGCGGCCTTGACCAGCATCTTTTCCGCCCCCTGCGGATACTTCGTCTTCAATTTGACAACAGAAACGGTCTTGTCCGGGTCATTTTTAAGCGCTGCAGAAATTGCCTCAAACGCAGCGGGTTTGTTATCCTCCATCGCAATGACAGCACGACTTGCGCCACACGCAACCATCATGACTTTTGCTCCGTCAATAACACGCAGAGGCTCTTCCACCATCAAGCGGTTGTCACAGTTTATATACGGCTCACATTCCGCCGCATTCATCAAAAGCGTGTCCACCTTCTTGCCTTCGGGAACGGTCATCTTGAAGTGAGTCGGGAAACCCGCACCACCCATTCCGATAATGCCTGCGTCGCGGATTCTGTCCCGAACGGACTGTGACGTGAGCTCGGTCAACGGCTCCATAAAGACTTCGTCAATGGTCTCATCCCAAACGATGTGGATATGATCCGCCTTCTGCCCGTTCAACGTGATCCGCTTGACGATCCCCTGCACCGTTCCTGAAATGGACGCGTGCACGTTTACACCGAACTTTCCCGTAAACGTTGCAATCAGCTCGCCCTTCTTGACGTGCTGCCCCGCTTGCACGAGAACGTTCACAGGCTCGTTTGCAAACTGAGCGAGCGGAATAAAGACCTCGAATTTCTCAAAGAACGACTTATCTAAGCGCTCAATTGGAATTTTTGAAGTCAATTCCTTATTTCCCTCTGGATGAACACCGTGAGAAAAAGTTGCCAAAATCAAATTCCTCCAAATCATGTTGCAGAATCTGCAATTCACTATTATTTCTTATTGTAATTGATTTTACCGCTAAAAGTAAAGCGAAAATGAAAAATTCCCTTGAAATTCGCAAAAAACCATAAAAAAACGGCACACTCCGCAAAACGAAGTGCGCCGTCTTAAAAACTTAAGTGTTTCGCTCAGGCTTACAGAACAGCAGGAACGAAGAAGTAAACGAGGAAGAGAACGGTAACGATGATTGCAACAACGGAAACGTTGAATGCAGGCTTTTCAATCGTAACGGTCTCACCATTTTCGTCAACATAGGTCTTTTCCTTCTTGCAAGCGTATGCGATAACGTTTACAACGTAGGTGATCAAGGAAAGAACGGTGTAGATAACCAAGCCGAATCCGATACCGTCAGTGATGGAGTATGCAAGCGGCATGATAACGATCGTGAGGAATGCAGTGACTGCATTGATCGAATCGGAGAGATCAACGTTCTTAACGTTACCCTTCATCATCAAAACGCCTACGTAAATCAAAGCGGAAGCAGAAGCTGCGCTCGGGATCGTTGCGAAAACAGGGAGCAAGAAGATTGCCAAGAAGAACATAACAGCCGTCGTCAAAGCGGTAAGACCGGTTCTTCCGCCTGCAGCAACGCCGGCACCGGACTCAACGAACGTGGTAACGGTGGAAGTTCCGAGCATTGCACCTGCACAAGTTGCAACGGAGTCAGAGATCATGATCTTGTTGTAGTTATGCGGCTTGCCGGACTCGTCGGAAAGAACGTCGATACCAGCACAGCATCCAACGATGGTTCCCATGGTGTCGAACATGTCGATCATGCACATCGTGATAACCAACATAATAACGGTGAACAAGGAACCTGCAGGGAATCCGTTCGAGAAGACGGAAACGAAAGAACCGAACACGCTGGTGTCACCGACCGTGAAGAAGTTCTTGAGGTTTTCGAAAACGTTCCAGCTGATTCCGGGAACGGATCCGGTGATCGTTCCGAGGTTGGTAACTCCGAGAGGAATACCGATTACGGTTGCACCGAGGATACCGATGATTACGCTTCCCTTGATCTTAAGCTGATCGAGGATTGCGATCAATGCAAGACCTGCGAGCGTAACGAGAACGATCTTCGGATTCGAAGTAACGCCGTTTGCCCAGTTAACTACCTGATCACCCCAGTTCGAGAAGTCGATCAAACCAACTTGCGTATATCCGTTGGTGATGATCATACCGGAGTTCTGGAAGCCGATATAAGCAATGAACAAACCGATACCAACAGGGATTGCAGTTCTAACTGCAACAGGCATTCCGTCGAAGATCAATTCACGGAGCGCCTTGCCCTTGACTGCAATCGTCGAAAGGAGCAGGAAGATGATACCGGAAATGAGGACCATCATAAATGCATGTCCGAGCGAGAATTCGAAGACGTAGATGGAATATGCACCAACGCTACCGCCGGTGATCGTTCCGACCAAAGCGTTCAAGCCCATTCCGGAAGCCTGAGCAAGAGGCATCTTCGAAAGGAAAGCCATGAGGACCGTTCCGATGATTGCACCGAATGCGGTTGCAATAAACAAGGAAGCCCACTTCGGATCAGCAACGCCAGCGTACAAAATCTGGTTGGGGTTAACGGTCAGGATGTAACACATAGCAAGGAAGGTTACGATACCTGCCATGATCTCCGTGGAGATCTTGCTGCCCGACTCTTTGACTTTAAAGAAGTTGTCGAGTTTGTTCATTTGTTATTCCTCCATATTTTTCGGAGCTTTCGCTCCATTTTTTACGGTAAAAATAAAAAAACGGCGAGTCAAAATAAAACTCGCCAATGCTAACAAACGGATCAGGTGAAAAATTTGACCAATAGTCAAACGTTTACGGCGTTTGGTAGAAACTTCGGGGCCATATCCCCCAATTTATATCGGCGATTTAGCATTTCGTTACGAGTTATGAACTAATAACTCACCCTAATCATAGCACATCGCCGCAAAAAATGTCAATGAAATTTCACACGAATTTCACAATTTCAAAACTCTTTTCCCCTCACAGAACGGCGGCAGTTTTTTTGATGACAGACGTGACGAGTTTTGTATACTGTTCCTTCACGCGGTTTGCAGTTTCCTGCACTTCCTCGTGGGTAAGCTGCTCTCCGCTCATCCCTGCCGCAAGATTGGAAATGCACGAAATTCCGCACACACGCATTCCCATATGCCGCGCCGCCATCGCCTCACACGCCGTGCTCATTCCGACGGCATCTGCGCCCAGAATGCGCGCCATCTTCACTTCGCTCGGAGTCTCAAACGCCGGCCCGGACATCTGCATATAAACGCCTTCCAAGAGCTCAATTCCCTCTTCTTTTGCGCTGGCATCCATCACGGCCTGCAATTCCTTGTCGTATACGCAAGTCATATCAGGAAAGCGCGTTCCAAGCTCTGCAACGTTCTCTCCGACGAGCGGAGACGGAACGAAGGACGCAATGTGGTCGGTGATCTTCATCAGCGCTCCGGGGTAAAAGCTCTCGTTCACCCCACCTGCCGCATTTGTGAGCAAAATCGCCTTTGCTCCCATCATCCCCATCAAGCGGATGGGTGCGACCACCTTTTGCATTGGATAGCCCTCGTAATAATGCACTCTTCCCTGCATCGCAACGACGGGAACGCCCTCAACGAAGCCAAATACGAATCTTCCTCGGTGGCCTTCAACGGTGGAAATGGGAAAATTCTCAATCTCAGCATACTCCACGGTGTCAACCACGTCGATAGTCTCTGCAAATTCGCCAAGGCCTGAGCCGAGAACGACCGCAACGGTCGGAACGAACGAGGTCTTCTTCCGAATGGATTTCAAACTTTCAAGCAACGTTTGATATTCTCGCGTCATACTTTCCTCCCCTATTAAAAGGTTATGTGCGTAATTCCCTCTTTCTCGGAAAATTTATAGAGCGTGACGATATTGCCCATGCAAGAAACGGTCTCTGCGCCCGTTGCTTCTCCAAGGTAGATCATCGCTTCTTTTGCGGTGTACTCCGCGTTTTTAAGGACCTTGATCTTTACGAGCTCGTGCGAGAAAAGATGATCCTCAAGCTGACGGATAACGTTGTCCGAAAAGCCGCCTTTGCCAAGCTGCATCACGGGTTTTAGGGTGGATGCCTGTCCTCTCAAATTACTTCTCTGTTTGGGTGTTAACATATTTCTTCCTCTCTTCCTTATTCGGATAATTTCCGTATAATTTCTTTTGCATACTCCTCTGCAATGTTCACAGAGGTAAATTTCTGTGCTGTCTTAAAAAAGGCGTTGGAATTGACCTCGCAAAGAACGGGGTTGCCGTCCTCTCCAAAGAGAAGGTCCACCCCGCAGTACGTCAAGTTGAGCTCCTTTGCAGCTTTTTCAGCCGCCTCTAAAAACGCCCTAGGCGGATCGATCGCTTCTCCGACGCCACCAAGCTCAATGTTGGATCGAAAATCGGTTTCAGACTTTCGTAACATCGCCGCAATCGCACGTCCTCCGACGACGATCACCCGAACGTCCTTGCCGTAGCTCGACGAAACGAGCTCCTGATAGATATGGCGTTTATATTTTAGATTCTCACGAAGGGTGGAAAGTTCCTTGCGGTCGTTTGCCAAGTAGACCTGTGCACCAAGCGAGCCGAAAGCCTCCTTCACCACCATTGGGAAGGAAATGGTCGCACAGACGCGATCCAAAAAACTGTCCTCCTTCGGCGCACGGTACATCAACGGCGAGCTGACCGTTTTCGGAATGCGAACGACACCGGAAAGCGCGATGTACGTCTGCATCTTATCGTCGCAGAGTTCAATGGCACGCGCGGAGTTAAACAGACGGTATCCTGCTTTTTCCAGCATATAGGCAATGTGGATGTCCTTGTCGAGATAGATGATAAAATCCGTTTCCCCAACGGCGCTTTGAATGCCTTCTTCAGTCAAATGCACGGGCAGCTGCCCGTTGTTCATCACCGAAACTGAAACGCCGAGCTTGGAAAACGCCTGAGTCAATGACTCAATCTGATGATTGACCCCTTCGGATCGATAAAACGCGTTGTGAATGATCGTCCCTTTCACGGTTTTTTCTCCTCAGGATCGGCGGTCCGAATCATCCCCGAGATCAAAGATGTCGTCCCCCAGTTTTTCATTACGGAAGCCCTTCTCCTCAAATTCCGAACCGAAGACGGAATCGTCTCCTTTTCGAACGCGGTCATCATTCACCTCGTCACGCCCGAAGCAAGAGCGGTCAGTTTCGGGAACTTCTTTTTTATACTTTCTCATCAGCAAGAAGTACGCAAGCGTAGCAATGCCGATCGCGATCAAGGTTGCTCCGAACGCGGTATACTTGCTGTAAAAGAATGCGTAATTTTTGCGCTCTGCCTTTGCCTGTTTTGCCATGGCAAGGAACCCGTCGTTCAAGATAGCGCTTTTCACGATTTCGGCAACTTCGTTCAAGTTTTCACTCACAGTCTTCTTTCCGTACATCCGTTCTAGGTCAGCAACGGTGTCCATCGACGTGTGAATGACGTTGGTATGCGAATCCGACTCCAGAACGCCCAGATAAAGGTCACTTTCCCACTGATAGCGCATTAAGAGTACGCTGTTGATGCCCGCATTTTGGAAACTCGAATTGTCGCTCATCTGACCAACGTGAGAGTACGGCGTGTTGGCAAGCTGCGAGAACGCCTGAAGGCGCTTGTTCTGGGGTGCACCGCGCAACGTTCCACCAACCGAGGCCGAAACGTTGAGGAAGAACTCCTCGTGAACGGTCTCATAGTCCTCTGCATAAACGTAGAGGTGATCTCCTGCCGCGATGCAGTCAAGATTGATGAACAGCAACGTGTTTTCGATCTCGTCTTCAGTCATCGTCGAAACCATGCTCTCAGAGCCGAGCGCACCGCGCTCTTCTGCACCAAACGCCGCAAAGATAAGGTCGAACGGCAAGTCTACGTCCTTGAACTGATAAGCAAGCCAAAGAAGGACCGCAACGCTTCCGCCATTGTCATATGCCCCGTGCGATTCGACGGCTGTGTCCCCTGCAGAAATGCCGAAGACGTTGTCATAATGAGCACCGATGATAATGCGACTCTTGATAATGCGACTCTGTGAGAGATTGCTTCTCGACGGGCGCATTGCGACGACGTTTTGGGAGAGCCCCGAACGCTGTGCCATTTCGGATGTGTAAAGATAGTGAAAATCCTTGACAAATCCTTCAGAATAATAAGGCGTATAGCCGTAAGATTCAAAAGTTTCCGCGATCCAGAGTGCAGCTGCACGTTCGGAAGTTGAACCCGACGTTCTATTCGGGTTGGAATTCACAAATTCCGAATAGAGCGCGTAAAGCGAGTCATTTTCTACGCGCGCTATGCTACTTTCTGCTGCAGCGTCTTTCTGTGGGACAGCAATCACACCGAATGTGAGACAGAGGATCAACGTGACAATCAAAATGCGTTTCATCATTTCCCCTCCTTACAGCACCATCAGAACGTTGAACACGAGGTTAAACGCCAAATAAGGAAGCGCCATCGAGCGAAGCACCAACGCAGAATGTCCTTTTTGAACGTAACAACGGTTCATATAGAGAAAAAACGGAATCATCGCAAGGACGGAGGCAAAGAGCTCAAAGCTCATCAACCCAATTCCGAGCATAATGTTCGAAGGCAAAAGATAGAGCAACGAAAGCAACCCTTGGATGAGATTTGCACCGATCATAAACACACGCAAGTTCCGAACAAACTCCCATTTCGTAAACGGAAGAGTGAACAACGAGAAACGGAACGCGAGGTTGTAATAAATAATCGCAACGATTTCAAACGAAAACCACGCCACAACCGCAGAGGAAATGTGCATCGCGATGCGCATCGCAACACCACCCGAAAGAAGAATCCCCATCATCTCCGACAGCATTGCCGCCGTTTCATTCATAGACAGTTCGCCCATCATCCACTGCGCGGGGATAAACGAGCAGATCAAAAAGAAGATCACGTATCCATACGGGATCTTTAAAATCGGCGATTTCCCCTCTCGCACTTTGACGAATTGCATTTCCTGATATAACATAGATGTTCCTTTGGGACATGTTCTGCCCCGTTTTGCAAATTTATAAATTCAAAAGCCCAACCACGGCATCACGTACAGCGGTTTCAGGAGCAATGACAAAGGTTTTGACCTTCTTTTCCAGTGCAGCAATGAGATCAACGCCTGCTTTGAGCTGACGCTTTGTGTACCGCGCAGCACTCTCACGTGCTTTCTTGACAGCAAATTCCTTAACACGAAAGACCTTCGCAAGTTCTGCAGAAGGAGCGTTGGACAGCGCGGAAAACAGCATCCTGCGAAACTGGTGGTACATCGAGATGAGAAGAAGATTGGGATTTTCTCCACGCACCAGAAGGGCCTCACAAAGAGAGAGAGCCTGCTCGTGCTTTCTTGCGACGATGGCAGACGTCAAATCAAACACGACAGCTTCCGTGTCTTTGGTGACAAGCTCATCGATCGCCTCTTTTGAAACCGTTCCACGAGCAACGTAAGCGCAGAGTTTTTCAGTCTCCACCGAGATCCTCTGCATATCGCTCGCACAGATCTCACAAAGATAGCGCGCTTCTGTCTGCCCGATCTGAACTCCTTTGCTTGCGGCGGTCGCAATTACCCAACGGGTCAGAATTGGAAGCTCTTCCTTATTGCAATCCACATTTGTCAACGCAAGCTTGGACAGTTCCGACTTCTTTGCGTTGACCACAATGAAAACGTTGGCAGAGTTCGGGTCCTCAAGGTACGCCTTCACCTCAGCCGCTTCCTTTGCAGAAGGATACCACTCGCGCACCAATGTAATGCGCTTCTCACTCATAAACGGCAGAGAGTTGAGCGCAGCGGAAAGCGCATTCACTTCCACATCTACCCCTTCAAACGCAGTGTCATTGAGGTCCGGAAATTCAATGTTCGCGGCGGCTTTGATGAGCGCAACCGCGCGCGCACGGAAAAACGCGTCTTCTCCCTCAATGAGATAAGACGTCTCAACCGAACTTTTCAGGCTCTCTTTTAACTGCGAAAACTTCAATGTGCTCTCTCCATTTTTCACGCATTTTCTCTTCCAAGCATTATACCATCTTTCACGATATATTGCAAGCGACCAAATGCATTTAGAACAAAACCGTTTTCGGAGACGTACTTGCCGGGATACGGCGAAATGACCGCCTTTGCAAAGAAGAAAGAGCAGTCTAGATTCCCGTTGTCCGTATAAATTATATCCGCATTTGGTGAGAGAATTGCGATATTTTCAAGGTCATTTTGCGTAATTTCAACGAGTTTGAGTAAATGGATGCCGTAAAATGAGATTTTTAAGCCATCTTCCACCCATGTAAACGTCAGCGGCCCGACGGTTTCATTCCCATTCAAAACAACGGTGTGCCGAACGTCCGCCGCCTCTTTGACGTACGCTTCATAGAGCTTTGAGAACTCCGTCTCCTCCGCAAAGATGAGGGTCGTGTTCTTCAAGCGCTCCGCGCGCAAGACAGAAAGGTCAAAATCGCGGGATGTGTTTCCAACAAAGAGATATCCATCCCCGTTTTCATCCGTGAAAATAACGGTTTCTTCCAGTTCAGAACAAAAGACGATGCTGTTTTTCTCACAGGGCTTCACGGCCTCCCCGACCGTTACGAAAAGAAAGATCGCAGAAAGAACGCACGTTACGATCACCCTCGTCTTCCCCGCTGCCAAAAATGCACGCGAGAGAAAGAATAGCAGAACCATCGCAAGAACCGTCCCAGCAAACCCAAACGCGACGGGAATCACGGGAAGCGTGTTTGCGGAAAAGTTTGCAACGAAGGAAAGAATGCTCAACAAAACGTCAGGAACAACGAGAAGAACGCTTGCCGCAGGAAAAACGAACGAAACCGCAAGCACCAAGAACAGCACGGTGAAGGCGGCGGACACAAGCGGAATCGCAATGACGTTCACGAGAAAGGAAAAGATGGGAATTTCTTTGATGGAAAACGCAAGGATGGGAATCATTGCGAGCGTCACGGAAAGGGACGCGCTCAGCGACGAGGAGAGAAATGTACCCAAGCCGCGCAAGGCATGCCGAATGGACGCAGAAAACAGCGCAAGGCCGTAAATTGCGGAAAAGGACATCAAGAATCCGAGGTCGAACGCATAGAGCGGACGAACGCACAGGATGAGGATCATCGCAACCGAGGCGGATGAGAGAAGGTCACTCTTTGCAAAGAAGATTCTCCCTGCAAGGAGAACAGAAACCATAATGCAGGCGCGCAAAACAGAGGGTGAAAAACCGCACAGCGCAGCATAGGCAAAAGAAGCAAGTGTGATGAGGAAAAATGTTGCAACGCGATGCACGCGAAGGCGCTTGCAAAGCGCAAGAAAAATCGCGGAAACAAAACCGACGTGAAGACCGGAAACGGCAAAGACGTGTGCGATTCCGCCGCGGGAAAATGCCTCTTTCGAAAGGGAGGAGAGCTCACTTTTGTCCCCAAACAAAAGCGCGGATGCAAGTGCTTTTCCACCTTTGGAAAAGCCTGTTTCCAAGAGTATGTCCGCCTTCTTTCGGATGCTTTGTACAAGGTTGAGCTCCCCTTCCACGACGAAGACATCAAAGGCATCCACCGTCCCCGTTGCAACAAGGCGATGCTTATAGGCATATGTGTTGATGCGCGAAGTATTGACGATTTCGTTTGGATAGAGCGTTCCGTTAAAGCTGACGTGATTGCCAATGTCCACAGAGAGACCGACGTCGGCATAGTCGATCATCAAAACGCTCGCTCTGCCGGAAAGCTCATGCGTTTCCCCTGTTTCCCCAGTCACAACAACGTCTTCCAAAATGACGGAGAACTTTATTCCGTCAAACGTCGGAAGCTCCGCAACCGTTCCCATAATGCGCCCGGAAAGAACCTCGCTTTCCCCGACCCGTTTCTCCTCTGCGGCAAACAAAACACCACCCAAAAGAAAACAGATCGCCGCCAGAACAATGGAGAAAACACGAGGTTTTAAAACCTCCGAAAAGCGAATGCGGTTCTCTTTTGCAAGCGCGAAAGAATACGCCGCAAAGAGCGCGAAAATCACGAAAAACGCAAGTAGAAACAAAGCATTTTCAGCACGTTTCCCAAAATAGGAAAATGCGATTCCGGAAAGCAACGAAATCGCACATAAAAAGAGTATTCGTTTGTTAAACCAACCGATCACAGCTCGTAAGTCTCCATTTCACAGACCAAGATCGCGCGCTCGGAAAGCGTCTTTACCTCGGTTGCAATTTCCTCTTCAAAATCGGGGCGCGGATGGGACAAAAACACCTTCTTTTTTCCGTCACCCCCAAGCATCACAGCCTGTCTTGCAGAGAGCTGAGGCGTTTTTTCCGTGAGAGCGCTGTGCGGAAACGCCGCATTCGCCAAAATGCAGTCTGCTTCCTTTGCCGCCTCTGCAATCTTTTCGTTCCATCTGCTGTCCGCTGTGTAATAAAGGGTTCTTTCCCCATTCGCAATGCAAACACCGAAGCACGGAACGGGATGCTGACAGGGGACGAAGGAAAGGGTGAGTGCGCCAACCGAAGCAACCGTCTTTTCATCCACGAAATGCACGCAAAAAGCGGGACTTCTCAAAAGGGGTTCATAGGCAGGATTTTCTCCGCACGGAACAAAGAGCTCCACGGGCGCTTTGAGATCTCCCAATGTATACGCCTGCTCCAGGGCGTACTGCAAAACGCCAAGGTCGGCAGAGTGATCTCCGTGAAAATGACTGATCACAACGCAAGAGAGCGAAGTCGGAGCACAAAAATTCAAAAGACGCCCAAACGAGCCACTTCCCGCATCCAAAAGGACGCGCTGCCCTTCACTTTCCAGCAAGAAGGAAGACGTCCCTCCCCCAACGCGCGGAAAAGGCCCGTATTTTCCAAGAACAGTCAATTTCAAAATCGCAAAATCTCCTTTTTGATTCGTTCAATTTTGTCCATCCCCAACGAAAGGCAGACAACTGTTGCAAGAACGGCGCTAAAGAACACCTGCAACACATTCATAAAAATTGAAACCGCCGCTGCAGCAAAGCTTCCAGTGAGAATTGCTTCCGCAAAGAAATACCCGCCGACAACGACGAAAAATGCCGCAAGGCTCACTATGCAAAGTGCGCGAAAAAGCCCTTTCCTTCCCATTTCAAAACGGCGCAAGATCAGCCAGCTGACAAGCGCAAGAGCGCCTTTGATCACAAGCGTGAACGGCGCAAACACGGCATACCCCAAAAAGACATCTGCAAGGAGAGATCCAATTGCAGCAGCGGGGATCGCACCGGCGCCCAAAAAGAGCGCGGAAAGAAAGATCACAGAATCTCCAAGATGCACGTACCCCAAGCCTCCTGGGATGGGCAACGACAACATCGTCAAAGCACAGATGAGAGCCGTAAACAAGCCGATAAAAACGATTTTTCGAAGAGACATTTTTTCATCATCCTCACAAGTTGATACGCTTATTTTACCACCACGAAAAAGAAGTTGCAACTGTTTGCCATCATTTTTACAAAATGCTCAAAATCCTCTGCCAAAAATAAAAAAATGGCACAGTTTTCACCGCGCCACAAAAATCAATGATTCAATTTTTGAAAATCTAAAACAAGAACCGAAAGATGTGAAATCTGTTCATCGGTAAGGCCGCTCACATCTATCGTTCTATTCGAGTCAAGCCCTAACAACCTGTCCGTTGAAACACAAAAAAACTTTGCAATTCTAACGAGCATCTCAATAGACGGCAAGACATTGTCGTTTTCCCAATTGGAAACACATTGTTTTGTCACCCCGATGATTTTCGCAAACTCAACTTGATTGAGGCCGCGTAGAAGTCGCAATTCTTTTATGTTTTCATTTAACGTTTTTCCCATAAACTTCATCCTTCAAACTATTTTTCAAATACTATTATAAATAAACAGTTGACTTCATAAAAATACTATGGTATATTAAAAATAGACTAATCGATAAGGAGATTATTTACAAATGAAATGTTTTATTCACACTGAAACTGAAGCAATCGCAGCTTGTCGCAAATGTGGCAAAGGTATGTGTGAGGACTGTTCTTCGTACAGCGGTCACAGCGGAATCTGCCCCGAATGCAGACGTGAAGATTTCATCAAAGAATGCAATCAAAAGTATTCTGAAATTGCAGAATTGACGAGAAAGATCAAATGGAATATATTCTGGATGGTCGTCCTGGCAATCCTGTTTGTTTTCTTTACAGTTATGGCTTTTATCAGTGGTTTTGAAATTCTCATTTTCTCTGCAATTATTCTTATCATTTTCCTTGCCAAGCTTGCTTCTTTGAGTACAAAAAAGCGTAATAGAGCAACCCTGCTGGCACGTGCCGACAAGCTGTCTGCGGAAATCAAAAGACTTGGAATTGCACTCAAGAATAAACACGGAAAAATTTTCGAATAATACTAAAAAAAGAGCAACAACGCGTTGCTCTTTTTTCATTCCCCTGCCAAAAATAAAAAAATGGCACAGTTTTCACTGCGCCATCATTTCACTCAAATTTCAGTTGTTACGACTGCTTAGTTCAAAGAGTCCTTAAACGCCTTTCCTGCCTTAAACGTCGGGGTGACGGAAGCGGGAACCTGAATCTTTTCCATCGTGCGAGGATTGATTGCCTCTCTTGCTTCTCTCTTCTTTGTATCAAACGTTCCGAATCCGAGGATGGAAACCTTTTCTCCGTTTTTCAGTGCATCTGCAATGCTTGCAATCAGGGCGTTGACAACAACTTCACTCTGTTTGTTCGTGATATTCGCCTTTGCGGCAACATCTTTCACCAATTCAGCCTTGTTCATATAAAAAACCTCCAATCGCTCAGAAATAAATTCTGCGCAAGTAAGCGCATTCTGAACATTGATATTATAACATAGCATATCCAAAATTGCAATATTATTTCAAAGAAATTCCAAAAAAAGAAGGTTTTCCCTGGATTTTTGGTGATTTTTTTGAATTTCGACCAAATCCACAAAAAATGATTGTTTTTTCTTGCGTTTCGGGATATAATAAGGGCGAAGGTTATTCCTGCGATGTGCGTCATACGGTAGTATTGGATCCACAAGAATGAAAAGGGATTGCTTGTTCCGCCTTCTACGTCAGGCCCGACATCGTCTGGGAAGACCGCAATTGCGGACGGCTTGCCCACCTGCAAAAAAGCGGGTTCTTAATTTCCGTAAGCGGCATAGGCGGGAATAATTTTTCAAAAACGGCGCAAAAATGCTTGCATCTTGACTTTTTATGTGTTATACTGTCCAAGCGTTGAAACAACACGCCCACATAGTCTAACGGTTAGGACGCTGGCCTCTCACGCCGGTATTTGGGGTTCGAACCCCCATGTGGGTGCCAATCGAAAAGGTCTACGAGATTTCGTAGACCTTTTTTCATTTCTTAAATCTATTCTTCCTTTCTTTTACGAAACGCACAAATCCCTTGATAGATGCCCAACAACACCAAAAAACCTCCGAACAGGCTTGAGAGCAACTTGGAATCAGCCTTGTGCGCAAGGAAAGAAGAGAGAATCCCAACCGCAACTGCAGGGATGATGATCAAGAGGATTCCGCGTGTGTGCACGAGCTTATTTTTGAAGTGGATGAACAGCGAAACTGCCGCCATCGGAAGAAAGGTCAAGAGGTTGATCGCCTGACTTTCGTGTTGCCCCATTGTGAAAAACAACGTCAAAATCGGGATGAGGACCGTTCCCCCTCCCATGCCCATTCCACCGAGCAAACCTGCTGCAATTCCTGCGATAACGTACCACACGATTTTTCTCCTTTTTCTTATACGAAACGCCGTTTTTGGAAATACTTTTTTTCAACGTCAAAAGATCATCTTAAGCCCTGCAACGATCATCAAAAGCGCAAAAACGCCCGCAACGCTCTTTGCGGAAAGCTTCTTCAAAAGAACTGCTCCCAAGATTCCGCCAACGCTTACACCGAGCCCAACCAAAAGCCCTTCCCCTATGGGGAACTTCCCTGAAAAAAGGTAGACCAACGCAGAAAAAAGCGTGATGGGAAGGATGACCAAAATGGCGGTTGCGTGCGCTTTCTTTTGGGGCAATTTTAAGAAATGCGTCAGAAGCGGAACGCAGATCATTCCTCCGCCGCCCCCGAAAAAACCGTTGACAAATCCGATGCACGCACCGAGCAAAATAAACAGGATGTTGTTTTGTTTCTCTCCTTTCATATTTTTAGCCTTCCCAAAGAATGAATTTTTAGTGATAAACTTTGCGAAAAATGAAAAAACGCCACCAAATAATTTGATTTTATTTTGTTTTTGTATTATGATATAGAGGATATTCTAAATTGGAGAATTTTGTACTATGAGATGCGACAACAAACTCAGAAAACTCTTCATTATTCTTCTCAGCATCGTGCTGGTTCTTTCGCTTGCAATGCTCGCTGCTTGCGGCAATGCTTCGACAGACAATGGCGATGATGATGACGATGATGACACCACCTCGACGACGACCAAAGTCGTTTCGCTTCCCATCACGAACGGAAGTTTTGCGAATCTTTACGATTCCTCGGATGATGCTGCATATCCGCGCGATCCGAAAAACTGGACGTTCTCCGTTTCGGGTTCCAGCGAAGCAACGAAGGCTCCGAACGCAGACACCGACATTCAGTATGGCGTTGTTCCCGCAGACAAGACTGTCTTGACGGGAAATGAGACCACGCTCAAAAACGTTGTCGGCGGCTTGTCCGAAGCAAGACAGGACGACGTTCTCAACCTCATCAAAAAGAGAACGCTCGGCTTGAATGAAACGGTTGCCGAAGGTTATGACGATAACTACATGTTGATGCTCCGCAATATGACGGCGTCTGCTGTTTCCTATGCTTCGAGCAGCTTCACCGTTCCTGCGAACGCACACGTGAAAGTCACCGCTTGGGTGCTCACGATCGCTGAGGGCCTCGACGCAGAAGCAAACGCTTACATCGAGCTTTCCTCGACGAACGGCAATTCCCTCTTCGTGAAGGAAGTTAACACCGCCGGCGAATGGCAGAAGGTCGAGTTCCTTGTTGAAACGAGCGAATTCATCAGCCGTACGTTCAACCTCCGCCTTGGCTTTGGTCTCGGCGATGCGAACTCTCCCCTTGAGCACGCTCAGGGATATGCGTTCTTTGACGACATCTCCTTAACTTACCTCACCGAAAAAGCATATGACAACGAAACCGTTCTCATCGCTGACGCTTCCTTGACCGGCGCTGACCTTGACCAGAGCCAGAGAAACTTGAAGTACACCGGCGGTGATTATGCTGCTGCCATCGACTTTACGGTTGCTCCCACGAACGACATCGATTTGAACAACTTCAGCGGAGAATACACGACGTACTCTTACTCCGATTCTTCCATCGCTGATCAGGTCGCACCTCAGAGTGAAGATAATTTCTACGGCATCATCAATGCTGACAACACCAAGTACAGCGAGTTCCTCAATCCCGTTAACTTCCCGTTCTCAAACCGCGACAACATCCTCGTTTTGGATAACGCGATTGCAACGAGCTATCACGTGACTTTGAACGACACCTTGACCGTTCAGCCGAACGACTATTACGTTATCGGCTTCTGGGTCAAGACCTCCAAGATCACGAACGGCGGATTGAATGTCTACCTCGTGGACAAGACCGCTGCTGATCCCGCTGATTGGGCATATTACACCAAGCTCTCCAACATCGTCGCTCCTTTCGATGCGATCGACACGGAGAAGGACAAGACCTACACGGATGACAACTGGGTATATTATGCTTACCTCGTTCGCGGCAACGCAAAGCAGGCAAGCGAGCTCGCAGTTGAGATCTACTTCGGACCGGACAACATCAAGGACGTTCCCGCAAACAAGCTCACGAAGGGAACCGCGTTCATCAGCAACTTCAACGTTACGAAGCTCTCCGCTGAAACTTACAACAAGTCCACGACGTCCTCCACTTCCACCAAGATCACGCTCGGCTCTGCCGACACCGTTTCCACCACCGTCACCAACGGCGGATTCGCAAACACCTTGGTTGCAAACCCGGATTACACGACTGGCGCACAGATCCCGGCTAACTGGACCGGATATCCCGGAAACCATCACCACCTCGGCGGAACGGGCGGACTCGGAAGCAGCGATGCTGACTTTGATCCGATGACCGGAACTGCTGACTCCACGAATGTTATCTCCGGCATCGTTAATCTCGACGCTTGGGCTTCCATCCCCGGCGACAAGATCCCCGAGATGTCCGATGCAAACATCGAGGCAATGCAGAAACACCCCGGTGCGCCCAATCTTCTTATGATCTACAATAAAGACAAGACGGCGTATGGATACAAGAGCGCGAACATGAGCTTCGCTGCAAACTCCTTCTATAAGGTCAGCTTGGATCTTTACACCGCAGGCGTTTCCTTCGGTAAGGCTCACGTTTACCTCATCAACAACGATGACAACACTGTCCTCACCGCAGACACCACGGCGCTCCATCAGTCCGTTTCCAAGAAGAGCGATTGGCAGACCGTTTCCTTCTTCGTTTCCACGGGTGACTTCACGAAGTCTTACTCCATCGTTGTCTTCCTCGGCGATATGCTCGCAAGCTCTTCTTCCGATTATGCTCAGGGTGCTCTCTTCGTCGATGACGTCAACGTGATCACCATTGGAACCACCGTTGTTGGAGCAAGCTCTGACAGCGACCTTCTTGCAAACAAGAACCTCGAAGCGCTTTACGATGCATACCTTGCAGACAAGGAAGCTTTGAGCGTTGTTGCAGACTTCCGCGACATCGACGTTGAAGTTGAGGAAGAAGAGGATGACGACATTGTCACCGACGACACCACGACCGACAACAACACCGCAACCGGTTCGTTTGACTGGGCGCTCTTCTCCACGCTTCTCCTTGCAGTTGTCTTGATTGCAGTTCTTCTCATTCTTGCGGGTCGCAAGATCATCAAGAAGCATCCGAAGAAAGCAAAGGCTTCCTCGCAGTACAGCATCGCAATGAAGCAGCACTACGGAAAGAAGGCTGTTGACGATGGATACGTCGAAACCGACACTCCCGATGAGGAAGAAGACGTTTAATTGAATCAAGAAATAAGGCAGATGAAAATCTGCCTTTTCTTTTTCTAAAAAAACAGACACATTTAAGTCGGAGGC
>JAZNLR010000081.1:0-1968 GCA_045579195.1 Clostridia bacterium
GTTGGAATGTATGAAAGCTTTGAAGAGGCGGTTTCGCTGACCGTGAAGACGAGGCGTTCCCATCAGCCGAATTCAAAGATGCGAGAAGTGTATCGCAAGAATTACGAAATCTATTTAGAGTTGTATGAACAGCTTAAAGAAACAATGAGTCGAACTTAAAATAGGAGGCATGAAAATGAAAGCGGCGGTTGTCTGTGCAAATGAAGATGTTCGTTATATTGACTATGAAGAGCCGATGATCGGGCCAGGAAAGGTCAAAGTGAAAGTTGTTGCTTCCGGAATTTGCGGATCGGATATCCCGAGAGTTTTGCACCACGGAGTGCACTTTTATCCGATCGTTCTCGGTCATGAGTTTTCCGGAGACGTTGTGGAAGTTGGAGAGGGCGTGACGAAGATTCACGTTGGAGACAGAGTTTCGGGCGCACCGCTGTTGCCGTGCATGAAATGCGATGACTGTCAGAATGGAAACTTCTCCCTCTGCAAGCACTATAGCTTTGTTGGTTCGCGTCAACAGGGAAGCAATGCGGAATATGTCGTTCTTCCCGAGCAAAATGTCGTCCCGTTCGACAAGAGCATTTCCTATGAACAGGGCGCGATGTTTGAACCGTCCACAGTTGCGCTTCACGGATTATATCAGAATGATTACGAGGGCGGGCATACAGTTGCAGTTCTCGGCGGCGGAACGATCGGAATGTTCACGATGCAGTGGTCGAAGATCTTTGGCTCGAAGAAAGTTGTCGTTTTTGACATCAGCGATGAGCGCCTTGCACTTGCAAAACGCCTCGGAGCAGATGAAGTCATCAAGACCACGGAAAGCGACTTTATGAAGAAGGCGAAAGAGCTGACAGGCGGCAAGGGCTTTGATTACGTTTTTGAAACAGCAGGGCAGACGTCGACGATGTATATGGCGTTTGAGCTTGCGGCAAACAAAGCGCACGTTTGCTTCATTGGAACTCCTCACGTGGACTTGACGTTCACCCCGGCGCTTTGGGAGAACATGAACCGCAAAGAGTTCAAGTTGACCGGCTCCTGGATGTCATATAGCTCGCCGTTCCCCGGAAAAGAGTGGGAGTTGACCGCGCATTACTTCGCAACCGGACAGTTGAAATTTGATCCTGCGTTTGTTTTCAAGAAAGTTCCGATGAGCGAAGCGCAGGAAGCATTCCAGATGTTTAAGACGCCGGGTTTGGTTCAGGGAAAGATTCTTTTGGTCAATGAAACAAAAGATGAATGAGATAACGGAAGATCAGCAAAGAAAGGAGGATTAAGATGATAGAGAAAATCAATCCGGCATTGGTGCCGAAAGTAAAGTTATATAACGGCGATGAAATTCCCTGTGTTGGAATGGGAACGTATGGTTCTGACCGTTTCAATGCCGAGCAGGTTTCAAATGCAGTTGCGGGCGCAATTCGCTGTGGATACCGCATGTTTGACTGTGCTGCGTGCTATGAGAACGAGGATCAGATCGGGCAGGTGTTCAAAGCCGCATTTGACGAAGGCGTGGTGGAAAGAAAAGAATTGATCATCATGTCCAAAGTCTGGAACGATATGCATCAGCGCGTTGAGGAATCCTGCAGAAAGAGCATCAAGGACCTTCAGTGTGATTACCTTGATGTATTCTTCATTCACTGGCCGTTCCCGAACTACCATGCGCCCGGTTGCGACGTTACGTCGAGAAATCCCGATTCCAAGCCGTTCAGCGTTGAGGAGTTCGTCAGCACGTACCGTCAGTGTGAAGAGTTGGTTGAAAAGGGATTGATTCGCTATATCGGAATTTCAAACATGACCATTCCGAAATTGGAAGCAGTTCTTCCGTTGTTGAAAATTAAGCCCGTTGTCTGTGAGATGGAGCTTCACGTTTGTTTCCAACAGCAGGAATTGTTTGATTACTTAGTGGCTCACGAGATTCAACCGATCGGATTTATGCCGATGGGATCTCCGCAGAGACCGGAACGCGATATCTGCCCG
>JAZNLR010000082.1:0-4710 GCA_045579195.1 Clostridia bacterium
TATGAGTATGCAGTCAGCGCAAAGACTTCAAATAGAAAAGCGTTAGTTCTCATTTATTGGGTTTCTATCATTGTTTACATTTGCTTTGCGGTTCTTGGGATTTTCTAAGAATTTATAATTCCTAAAAACATTGAATTAAATGAAAAAAGAGGAGCAACAAACTCCTCTTTTTTTAAACCTTTAATTCAGGATGTTCATTTGGATCGACATAAACTGTCCAATTTGTTGAGTAGGTTACATATCCCAAAACAGCTTTAGGCGGTTTCTTTAAATGCTTCTTGAACGTATAATCGACGCCAATTTTTCGCCCGGAACGACCTTCAGAATAGAATGCGGCAATTTCAGCAGCGATGACAATCAAATCATCTTTGAGTTCTTCATCGTCATTTTCGATGATCACATGCGAGCCGTGAAAACTTTTTGAGTGCATCCAAATATCATTTTTCTTTGCAAATTTGTTGGTCAAGCGATCATTTTGAACGTTATTTTTTCCAACAAAAACATCGTGTCCTAAGATGCGATAATGAAATGGGGAAGAAGCTTCATGTGCGCGCTGTTGTTTCTTTTCATTCGGCTGATAAATCTTCGCAATTTTAAGCTCTTCAAAGATATCAGAGAGTGCTTCAGGAGTGTCACAAGTGGAGATAGAGTACTCTATGCTACGCAAATATTTCAAATAATCACGATTTTCGTCGATTCTACCGATAATTGAATCGATGGTTCGCTTCTTTTTGGCATAGCTCTTAAAATGACGCTGTGCATTTTGCGAAGGGGTCAAATTGACATCAAGCGGAATGCGAAGAAATTCATTGTTTTCGTAATAATTTTGAACCTCTACGTACGGCTGATTGGGAGAAATTCGATAGATGTTTGACGTGATCAGTTCACCCAAAATTCGATCTTTCTCCAAGTCAGAACACTTGTCAAGATCTTCTTCCTGCAATGCAATTTTGCGCTCTGTTCTCGCGATTGCATTTTTGAGGAGGGTTCTTCCATGTTTGACTTTTTCACGGACACGAAGTTTATTATCCTTATCGGTATAGAAGAAATCAAGTGCTTCATTGAGGGAGTTGAAGAATTTTTTCTCGCCGTGAAGACTTTGATAATCAATTGCAAAAAAGTCCTTTGGCATCCCATCTTTTGTCAACAAAACGTTTGGAGAAAGCGTTTGTTTATAAAGATGAAAGAAGTTGTGAATCTTTGAAATCACATTATCAATTTGAGCATTTGATAAGGGAGTTTCTAAGACGTTTGAAGAACAAGCGATCTCTTCTGCGGATGCAAATGAAATGCCGCGAACTTTATCCGCTAAGATTTGTGCAACCGAACTTCCGAAACTAGAGGAAAGAAGCGTTCTTAAAGCATTAGAATCGGTTGGTTCAATCTTATCTTGTGCAGGCGGAAGTCGATAGGGAAGTCCTCCAAGAATTTCACGCTTGGTGTTGACGTCAAATCCTTCAAACTTAATTGCCGAGATGATCTTGAATTTTTCATCCGTTAAGATGAGGTTGCTAAACTTCCCAATCAATTCTAAGAAGAGAAATTTTGTTTCAACATCCTTCATTTCAGTGCTTGCTGTGATTTCAAAGCGTAAAACGCGCTCGGAACCTTCAATTTGAACACCTTGGATGAGTCCTCCGGAAAGATGTTTTCTCAACAGCATGCAAAATGCAGGAGCGTTCGCAGGACTCTCCTTTGTGATTTCCGTGAGATGACAGCGCGGCGTTGACGAGTTTGCAGACAAAATCAATTTCAGATTTTGATTGCTTCTGAGGAACAGAACGATTTCGTCCTTCTCGGGCTGAACGATCTTGTTGATGCGTGCGCCTGAAAGCTTTTGATGAAGTTCGTTTGCCAAAACGGCTAACGTGATCGCATCTGCGGGCATTCTTTTCGCTTCCTTTGCATTTTATTCAACAAAATTATACTATAATTGTTTGCATTAATCAATAAAATATGGTAAGATATTACGGATAAAATCAGCCAAAAATGTTTTACAGCAAAGTTTCTTTCTGCTGTTTTATGGAGGTTAGCATGAATTACAAGACGAAAGCATTGGAAAAGAGCCGTGTAAGATTTACGATTACCTTGGACAAGACCGAGTGGACCGCTGCGATCCAGGAAGCTTACAACAAGAATAAGCATAAGTTCTCTGTTCAGGGCTTCAGAAAGGGCAAAGTCCCTATGAAGGTCATCGAGAATCTCTATGGCAAAGGCGTTTTCTATGAAGATGCAATCAACATTGCATTCCCGAAATATTATATGCAGGTTCTCGACAAGAAACCCGACATTTTCCCTGTTGGAAGTCCTGAGCTCGACATTGATAAGCTCTCTGAAGATGGGGTAACTTTGGTTGCGATTGTTCCTGTTAAGCCAGAAGTTAAGCTCGGTGATTACAAGAGTATTAAACTCGAAAAGATTGAGTATACTGTAGAGGATGAAGAGATCCAGAACGAGCTCGACAGAAAGCTTGATTCTGCAGGACGCATGGTTGACGTTACCGATCGCGCTTGTGCAAACGGCGACACCGTAATTATTGATTATGCAGGATTCAACGGCGATGTTCAGTTCCCGGGCGGGACTGCTGAAAAGCAGACTCTTGTTCTCGGAAGCGGAACCTTTATTCCCGGCTTTGAGGATCAGGTTGTTGGAATGGCAATCGGCGAGGAGAGAGATATCAACGTAACCTTCCCCGAGCAGTACCACGAGCCTTCTTTGGCAGGTGCTCCGGTTGTCTTCAAGATTAAGCTCCATGAGATCAAGACCAAAGAGCTTCCCGAATTGAATGATGACTTTGCAAAGGACGTCAGCGAATTCGATACACTTGAGGAATACAAGGCAGATATCGCGAAGAAAATTGCGGAGCGCAATGCCGAAAGAGCAGAAATTGATATGGAAAACAAGATCATTGAAAAGATCTGCGAGATTTCGGAAGTTGAAATTCCCGATGCAATGATCGAAAGCCAAATTGATTCTACCATTCGTGACCTTGAGTATCGTTTAATGTACCAAGGGTTGAAGCTTGAGGATTACCTCAAGATGACGAATTCCACGATGGAAGAATTTAGAAAAGGCTATGTTCCTGATGCAACGAACCAGGTTAAGGGTCAGCTTGTCATCGACAAGATCATAACCGATGAGAAGATTGAAGCGACGGAGGAAGAGATCGTTGCACGCATTGCTGAACTTGCTGAACACTCCAAGAAGCCCGCTGAAGAATATACGAAGAACATTACGGATTCTCAGAGAGATTATATCTCGAAGAACATCATCATTAAGAAGCTCTTTGCATATCTCAAATCCGTTTGTATTGCTGACTAATTTAGGAAGGTAAGAATGAAAGATATTTCTATGAACCTTGTTCCAATGGTCGTTGAACAGTCGAATCGCGGAGAGCGTTCATACGACATCTATTCCCGTCTTCTGGAAGATAGAATTATCTTCTTAACAGGGGAGATCAACGACATCACTGCAAATATTGTGGTTGCTCAGTTGCTTTATCTTGAAGGAAAGGATCCGGATAAGGATATTAGTCTTTATATCAACAGTCCAGGAGGAAGTGTTTCCGCAGGACTTGCGATTTATGACACGATGAATTATATCAAGTGTGACGTTTGCACAATCTGTGTCGGTCTTGCCGCGAGCATGGGTGCATTCTTGCTCTCGAGTGGCGCAAAAGGAAAACGTTATGCACTTCCGAACAGTGAAATTATGATTCATCAGCCCCTTGGCGGTGCGCAGGGGCAAGCAAGCGATATCGCAATTCAAGCAAATCACATCTTAAAGACCAAGAGAAAACTGAACGAGATCTTAAGCAAGAATTCTGGCCAGCCGATTTCTAAGATTGAGATTGACGCAGACCGTGACTTCTTTATGAGCGCTGAAGAAGCTAAGGAGTATGGCTTGATCGATACTGTTTATTACTCTCGCGGTAAATCAATTTAACTGGAGAAAGAATGAGCGATAATTTTGAATTGATGTGTTCTTTCTGTGGAAGACCGAAGAATTTGGTCAAACAGTTGATTGCGGGTCCAAACGGCGTTTTTATCTGTGATGAATGCATCCAGATTTGCAGCGACGTTCTGCATTCTTCAAAAACTCACAATGAAGGTGAGTTCCACGTTGACCTTCCGAGTCCTTCCGAGATCAAAGCACGTCTTGACGAGTATATCATCGGGCAGGATGACGCAAAGCGTGTCTTGTCCGTTGCTGTTTACAACCATTATAAGAGAATCAACTCCGTTTCAAATGATGATCAGGATGAAGTTGAGCTTGAAAAGAGCAATGTTTTAATGCTCGGACCTACTGGTTGCGGAAAAACTTTGCTGGCAAAGACCCTTGCTAAAATTTTGAAGGTTCCGTTTGCTGTTGCCGATGCGACGACATTGACTGAGGCCGGATATGTTGGAGAAGACGTTGAAAACATTCTCTTGAAGTTAATTCAGGCCGCAGATTACGACATCAAAAAGGCTGAAAAGGGAATCATTTATATCGACGAGATTGATAAGATCGCAAGAAAGGGCGAAAACGTTTCAATCACTCGCGATGTTTCTGGAGAGGGTGTTCAGCAAGCGCTATTAAAAATCATTGAAAGCACGGTTGCAAGTGTTCCTCCTCAGGGCGGACGTAAGCATCCTCATCAGGAAGTGATTCAGATCGATACCAGCAATATCCTTTTCATATGTGGTGGAGCTTTTGATGGTCTTGAGA
>JAZNLR010000083.1:0-8898 GCA_045579195.1 Clostridia bacterium
GTCTTCTTCGGAGCGGGTTTTTTCGCAGCCGTCTTCTTCGGAGTTGCTTTCTTTGCCGTTGTTTCTTTCGTAACCTCTTTCATTTTCTTTTCAGCCATTCGTTGGTTACCTCCAAATTATACTGACTTAAATCCTTGCTTAGACCATAGACCCCTTTGCAATGAAGAAGGGCAACGTCTCACAGCCTGCAAGTTTGCGACGATCTTTGACGTAAACATTCTTATCCGAAATGACGCAATCAAGCTCGGCATCCGCCCCAATGCAGGTGTCCTGCATGAGGATACAGTTCTTGACGACCGCGCCCTTGCCGATCTTGACACCACGGAAGAGAATGCAGTTCTCCACCGTTCCCTCAATATAGCATCCGTCTGCAATGAAGGAATTCTTGACCTTTGCGTTCGCGGAGTACTTAGTGGGCGGCGAATCTTTGACCTTGGTGTAAATCGGGCGATTTTCTTGACCGAAGAGCGCATCGATAACTTCTTCGTTGAGAAGATCCATGCTGCATTTGAAGTACGCGGCAAGAGAGTTCAGATCCGCATAGTACCCTTCGTACTGGTATCCAAAGATGCGCATTCTCGAGGTGTTTGCCGCAAGAATGTCCATCTCAAAGCTCTTGAAGCCGTGCGAGATCGCATCTGCAACCAACGTGACGAGAAGTTGTCTTCTCAAGATGACAACGTTGACGAGATGATCAAGCTCACCTGCGAGGTTGGGGCGAACGAGAAGCTCATTCACTCTTCCGTCCTCACCCGTGCGGATGATGGAAAGCTGACTTGCCTCTTCGCGCGTGAGAACAGCGCGGCGATAGACGAGCGTAATATCCGCATTGGTCGCCTTGTGCTGTTCGATTGCCTTGTCAAGGTCGATGTTGAAGACCTTGTCACAGTCACTCATGATGACGTACTCTTCCTTGCAGCGATTGAGGAAGCCCATAACGCCTTTCAATGCCTCCAAGCGAGTGGAATAAAGGCGGTCGTTGGTGGGCGCTCCATACGGCGGAAGCATGATCAAACCGCCGTTCTTACGCGCCAAGTCCCACTCCTTTCCGGAGCCCACGTGGTACATCAGGGATTGATAGTTATATTTCGTAATAATTCCGACCTTTGTCACGCCGGAGTTTACCATGTTGGACAAAACGAAGTCAACCAGGCGGTATCTTCCCGCAAACGGGACAGAGCCCATCGTGCGAAGGCGCACGAGCTCGGGAACGTTCTTTCCGTGCAAATTCGTGAAAATAATTCCTACAGTGCTCATATTCTCGCCCTCCTTAATCGTCCACTTCCATCATCGTGTCATCCAAAAGAATGCTTCCTTCCTTGACAACACAATCTCTTCCGATGACGGCAATCTTCGACTTATCCTTCAGCGGCAATCCGATCTTACAATCCTTTTCGATGACAACGTTCTCGTCGATGATGGAATGATCCACCACACAACCGTCCCCAATCACGGTATTTGCAAAGATAACGCTGTCACGGATGACCGCCCCTCGTCCTATGGTGACACCGCTGGAAAGCAAGGAGTTGACGACCGTTCCGTAAACACGGCAACCTCCGCCCAACATACTGTTCTCCACGCTCGCCTCCTCCGCGATAAACTGCGGGGGTTCAATCGGGTTTCTCGAATGGATGGGCCACGGCGGATCAAAGAGGTCCATCGCCGGATTTTCGCCGATGAGGTCCATGTTCGCATGCCAAAGACTGTCGATGGTTCCAACGTCTTTCCAATATCCCTCGAAACGGTATGCCATCATGCACTTGCCATCTCGCAACATATTCGGAATAATATTCTTTCCGAAGTCATTGGAGGATTTGGGATCTGCCTCGTCCTCAATCAGATAACGTTCTAAAACGTCCTTTCTGAAAACGTAAATTCCCATCGACGCAAGGTCACTCTTGGGCGCCTTCGGTTTCTCTTCAAACTCGACGATCTTTCCATTCTCATCTGCGGTCATGATGCCGAAACGGCTTGCTTCCTTCATGGGGACCTGAATGACGGCGATCGTACAGTCTGCATTGTGCTCATTGTGGAAATCCACCATTGCGGCGTAATCCATCTTATAGATGTGGTCACCAGAGAGGATCACGACGTTTTCCGGATCATAGCGGTTGATGAAGTGCAGGTTCTGGTAGATGGCATTTGCCGTCCCTTTATACCATTCACTCTTCTTCTTTGCCTGATACGGGGGAAGAACGTGAACGCCGCCGTACGTTCTGTCAAGATCCCACGGCTGGCCGTTTCCAATGTACTCATTGAGCACCAACGGCTGGTACTGCGTCAGAACACCGACCGTGTCAATGCCGGAATTGATGCAGTTCGACAGCGGAAAGTCAATAATGCGGTACTTTCCACCGAATGTTACGGCTGGTTTTGCAATGTTTGAAGTCAGCGCATACAGACGGCTTCCCTGACCGCCGGCAAGCAACATTGCAATGGTTTCTTTTCTGTGAATCATGGCAAAGACTCTCCCTTATGATATTTTTTTGAAATAAACAGCCCCGTAAGCAGGCAGGTCAAACGCAATTGAATGACTCCGTCCGTTGCACGGCTCTTCCTCAGATTGATATGCATCCTTCAGCTCTCCGCCGAAGCCGCCGAACTCCACGTCGTCCGAATTGAACACGGGGACGTACGTTCCCTTCTTCACACCCATTCGGAACTTTTCCCACTTGACGGGAGCAAAGTTGATGACGCACGCCATCTCGTTTCCTTTTTTATCCTTTCGGTAAAAAGAAAGCGTGTTCATCTTGTCGTTATCTCCGCAGATCCACTCAAACCCTTCGGGCGAGAAATCAAGCTCGTAAAGCTCGGGCGATGCGGCATAAACTGCGTTGAGCGCCTTGCAGAACTTTTGCGATGCGGCGTGCATGGGGAAGCGAAGCATTTCCCATTCCACCGAACGCTTATAATCCCACTCGGCAAACTGCGCAATTTCATTACTCATGAAGTTGAGCTTCTTTCCTGGGTGCGCGAACATATAGGCAAGGAACGCGCGGTATCCGCCGAACTTCTGCTCGTATTCCCCGGGCATCTTGTCGAGCAAAGATTTCTTTCCGTACACCACCTCATCGTGTGAGATGGGAAGGATATAATTCTCGTTGTAAGCATAGTGGAAAGAGAACGTCAAAAGGTTCTGGTGAAACTGACGGAAAATGGGATCTAATTCCACGTACCGCAAGACGTCGTTCATCCAACCCATATTCCACTTGTGCGTAAACCCAAGCCCGCCTTCGCTCGCAGGATGGGAAACGTTCGGAAAAGCCGAAGATTCTTCCGCGACGATGATCGCATTCGGAAACGCTTCCACAATAGCGGTGTTGAGTTTTTTCAGGAAGTTGATCGCTTCCAAATTGTAATTTCCGCCGAAGACGTTGGGTCGCCATTCTCCCTCTTCCTTGCCAAAGTCAAGGTACAGCATCGCGGCAACCGCATCCACGCGGATCCCGTCGATGTGATATTTCTCAAAGAAGAGCATCGCGCTTGAAATCAGGAAGCACTGCACTTCATTGCGCGTGTAGTCAAAGATGCGCGTTCCCCACTCCTTGTGCTCCATCTTGAGCGGGAAAGAGTTCTCGTAAAGGGGTTGTCCGTCGAATTCATAGAGTGCATACCCATCCTTCGGAAAGTGCGCGGGGACCCAATCGAGAATGACTCCGATTCCCGCCGCATGGCACGCATCCACGAACGCCATAAATTCATCGGGCGAACCGTACCGCGTGGTGGGCGAGAAATATCCCGTCACCTGATATCCCCAGGAAGGGTCGTAAGGGTACTCTGTGATGGGCATGATCTCAATGTGCGTATATCCCATCTCTTTGACGTAAGGCACGAGCTCGTCGGCGAGGCGATTGTAGGTATAATACCCACCCTCTTCATTGCGCTTCCACGATCCGAGATTCACCTCGTAAATATTCATCGGAGAGGAATTGACGTCCTTTTTTGCGCGCGCTTTTAAGTACGCCCCGTCTTTCCAAGCATAGCAGTTTAAGTCAAACACCTTTGAAGCCGTTCTTCCAAGGTGCTCCCCGTGAAATGCGTAAGGGTCGGCTTTCCAAAGAAGCTCTCCCTTTGCGGAACGGATGACATATTGGTATGCAGCAAAGACTTCAAGCCCGTAAACTCGCGTCTCCCAGAGCCCCTCTATCGTGATCTTCTCCATCGGGGTCGCATTCTCATCCCAGGCATTGAAATCTCCCACAACGGAAACGGCCTGTGCGTTCGGAGCCCATACGCAAAAGCGGACGAAATCACCTTTTTCGTCCTGCCCGAAATGCGCGCCGAGCAGCTCAAACGCGCGAAAATTCATTCCATCGTGAAACAGTCTTGCCTCGTGGTTCATACGGTCCTCCGATTTCACGTCCACTTCACTTTTAATTATACAGCACATCCCCCTCAAAATCAAGACTTTTGGGAAAATTTTACATTTGTTTAAACACATTATTGATTGCATCTATCATATAGCGCGATGCAATTTCTCTGCTTCCCGATCTCTTTTTCGGCAAAAAACGACACAACGCTTTGCTTCCGTGAAAAATCTCGCCTCTTTTCGACCTCTTTCGCAGTGTCTTTTTTCTTGAAATACCCTCGTTTTCTTGTTTTTTGCTTGCTCTTTGTGCTAAAATAAAAAAAATGGCGCAACAGCGTCACACCTTCAAGTTCGACAGTCTGTCGAAAAAGGAGAAACTATGCAACACGGATTTTATAAAGTCGCGGCCGCCTCGCCGAAACTTCAACTCGGAAACGCACTTGCAAACGCATCTGCAACGTCTGAGTTTCTCTCCGTTCTCAACGATCACGGTGTTTGTCTTGCCGTCTTTCCTGAGCTGAACCTCACGGGAAGCACACTCGGGGACCTTATCTTCCGTGATGACGTTCTCTCGGGCGCAAAAAAAGCGCTCTCCTTCGTCTTGAAGCGAAGCAAGAACGTCTCCACCGTTGCCGTTGTCGGGCTTCCCCTTTTCGCTCTCGGAAATCTTTACAACGTGGCGGCGGTCATCCACGACGGAAAGCTCCTCGGCATCGTTCCAAAAGAGCACTTAACGCGCAATGAACAACGCTTTTTTGCCCCCGCTCCGAAGGGCCTTTCCGAAATCGCTCTCGTCCTCGACGGAAAATCGATCACCGTTCCGTTCGGAAGTGATCTTCTCTTCTCCGTTCGCGGCAGAGAGGAATTTACTTTCGGCATTGAAATCGGGGCGGACCGTTTCTCGCTGTTGCCTCCGTCTGTTCGCCTCGCTCACGCAGGCGCAACCGTCATTGCAAACCCGTGCGCAAGCCCTGCGCTCGTTGGGGAAGACGTTGAACGCCTTTTCTCCGTTTCGGATGCATCCAAGCGCCTTCTTTGCGGCATCATTTCCGCATCTGCAAACAGCGGAGAATCCACCACAGATTCCGTCTTCTCAGGTCAGTGCATCATCGCGGAAACGGGAAAGATCCTAGAAGAAAGTGCTCCCTTTGAAGAGGGCATTGCCTTGAGTGAAATCGATGTTCACGCCCTCACAGAAGACAGACTCCGCCTCGGATTTGAATGCGCAGCGGAGAATGCGACGCGCATTCTCTTTGACCTCCCCCTTATGGAAACCGCGCTCACGCGTGCCTATGCAACTTCCCCCTTTGTTCCGGAAGACGAAGAAGAGGCGACAGAACGCGCTTCTTCCATCCTGCGCATTCAAGCGGAAGGGCTCTTAAGAAGACTTGTCCACACCCGCGCAAAGACCCTTGTTCTCGGTCTTTCGGGTGGATTAGATTCCACGGTTGCGCTCCTCGTTGCACGAGAAGCACTCACGCGCTTAAACCGCCCCATGACCGACCTTATCGCAATTACGATGCCCTGTTTCGGGACGACCGAACGAACCAAGAGCAACGCAGAAAAGCTCGCGAAAGCCATGGGTGCAACCCTGCGCGTTATCGATATCAGCAACGCCGTGAAACAGCACTTTGCAGACATCGGGCAGGATGAAACCCTCCACGACGTCACCTTTGAAAACGCACAGGCACGCGAACGCACGCAAGTTCTGATGGACGTTGCAAATCAAACAGGTGGTCTTGTCGTCGGAACGGGCGATGTTTCCGTGCTTGCACTCGGTTGGGCGTCATACAACGGCGACCATATGTCGATGTACGGCGTGAACGCAGGCGTTCCAAAGACCTTGCTTCCCCACATCGTAAACGCCGCAAAAGCGGATGCAGATGAAGCGCTTGCAAGCGTTCTTGAAGACATCTTAAAAACCCCCGTTTCTCCCGAACTTCTTCCCCCGAAGGACGGAACCATCTCACAAAAGACCGAGGAGCTGGTCGGGCCTTACGAGCTTCACGACTTCTTCCTCTATTACACAGTTCGCCGCGGCTTTGCAAAGGAGAAGCTCTCCCGCATCGCACGCTATGCGTTTGAGGGAATCTACAGCAACGAAACCGTCGATCATTGGCTGAACGTCTTTGAACGTCGCTTTTTCGCGCAACAGTTCAAGCGTTCCTGCTTGCCTGACGGTCCGCAGATCGGTTCTGTTTGTCTCTCTCCGCGCGGCGCATGGGCAATGCCTTCCGACGTTGACCCCATCCATTGAGCTATGAAATTTGAACGACAAAAAAGAGTTGCAGCCGTGCACGATATCTCCTGCATCGGGCGGTGTTCCCTCACCGTTGCGCTGCCCATTCTCTCCGTGGCAGGCGTGGAAACCTGCGTTCTTCCGACCGCGATCCTCTCCACACACACGGGAGAATTCACGGGCTTTACGCACCTTGACTTAACTGACGAAATGGGTAAGATCACAGCACATTGGAAAACCCTCGATCATCCCTTTGACGCCATCTATTCCGGCTATCTCGGCTCTATCAAACAACTTGAGCTCGTTGAGCAGTTCATCACGTCATTCCGCAACGAAAACACCCTCGTCATCATCGACCCCGTCATGGGAGACGATGGCAAGCTTTACGCACTCTTCACTCACGACTTTGTGGACGGAATGAGAAATCTCTGCAAAAAGGCAGACGTCATCGTTCCCAATATGACCGAGGCAGCATTCCTGCTGGGCAGAGAGTATAACGGCGGCATTCACACCGAAGACGAGATCAGAGCCATCGTGAAGGACTTAAGTTCCCTTTCCAAGAACGTTGTCCTCACGGGAGTCTATTTCGACGAGGATCACTACGGCGCGGCTGTTTACAGCGATAAGACGGGTGAGATCTCCTTCGCGCTCGCGCCCAAAGTGCATGGGTACTTCCACGGAACGGGCGACGTCTTTGCATCCGCGCTTACGGGTGCGATCTTAAACGGACTCCCCTTGAAAGAGGCGGCGGACGTTGCTGTTTCCTTCACGTCGGACGCCCTCAACAGAACGAACGCAGAAGAGACCCCGTTGCGCTTTGGGGTGGACTTTGAAAATGCATTGCCGCTTTACATGAAGCTTCTTCACCGCATCTAAAAAAACGCAAGCGAAAAGCCTTCCTCTCCGGGAAGGCTTTTTTATTCAACAGAAAACAACTTTGTTCCTTTCAACCGCTCTCCTTCGATGCGATGTCCCTCAAGAACAAGGAGCTTTTCTTTTACCGAAAGCCCCTCTCGAAAACCCACAAGACGGAGATCCGCCCCCACCACACGGTGACAGGGCAAAAAGATGAGGATGGGGTTTGCGCCGATCGCCCGACCGACCGCTTGGGCTGACATCGCTTTGAGTCCGCGCCTTTTGGCAACGGCTTTTGCAATCGCGCCATAGCTGACCACTTCTCCAAACGGAATCTTCGCAAGCTCACAAAAGCAGGCTCGCTGAAATTCCGTTCCCTTGGGTGCAAGCGGAAAGGAAAACGAAAGCCCATTCCCGGAAAAATATTCCTTCAGTGCAACGGTCGCCTCCAAAAGAACGGGCGATGTCGGGCTCGAGATCCCATCATTGCAAAGTTTGGCCGAAACGAGCGCACCGCCCTCCTCTGAAAGGCGGATGTTCCCAATGGGGGTGGCAAGGACGCATTCTGTCATATTCCCTCCTCCATCAACCGCGCAAGGATGACCTCGTCCGCCGGACAGAAGTCATAATTCGGGATCTCTTTCGGAGTGATCCATCGGATGTCGTTATGCTCCAACCGCTTGGGCGTTTCCTCTCCGATTGAGGCAAGAAACAGCGTCAGATGGACGGTCATGTCGGGATAGACGTGATCCACCTCCATAAAGACGCCTTCCACGACAACGGTGACGTCCAGCTCTTCTCGGCACTCACGAACGAGAGCCTCCTCTCTTGTTTCACCGCGCTCCACCTTGCCTCCGACAAACTCCCACAACAGGCCTCTTGTCTTGTGCGCAGGGCGTTGACAGATCAAAAAGCGTCCTTCTTTTCGGATGAGCGCCGCAACAACTTGTGTCATAAAAAACTCCTGATTCAAAAAGAAAAGTCCGCTTTTGAAAGCGGACTTTTTCATCGTTAACGGTAAAGCGGTCCGTACTTCTCGCAAGCGCGGAAGTCTGCCCCTTCGAGGTCGTTCGTTCCAAATGCGCTCCAAGCATGCGGGCGGAAGATGTCGCCTTCCTCAACGTTGTGCAACGAAACGGGAATGCGCAACATACTTGCAAGCGTGATAAGGTCCTTTCCGATGTGGCCATAGCTAAACGCGCCGTGGTTTGCGCCCCAGTTTGCCATCACGTCGTAAACCGACTTGAACGCGCCCTTTCCGGTGAGACGCGGCGCAAAGAACGTGGTCGGCCAACTCGGATCCGTTCTCATCTCGATGTGGTTCAGAACGTGGTCGGGAACGTTGACCGTCGTTCCCTCTGCGATCTGGAGGGTCGGGCCAATGCCTTCGATCATATTCACGCGAACAAGGGTGACAGGCATTTCCACTCTCGTTCTGAAGTGCGAGCTGAATCCGCCGCCACGGAAGTAATTCATATTTGCAGGGCACCAATCG
>JAZNLR010000084.1:0-4986 GCA_045579195.1 Clostridia bacterium
ACTTCGCCGCCGACCGATTTGCCGATCCAATTTTTCTGCATCGCCTTGGTCTTCTCGGGCCAATCAAGGCCGTCAAGGTCACGGAGGAGTTCCTCTGCGTAATCGGTGATCTTGAAGAACCACTGTGTCAAGTTCTTCTTATAGACCTGTGCGCCGCAGCGTTCGCATTCGTTGTTGCCGAGAACTTGTTCGTTTGCAAGAACGGTCTGGCACTTCGGACACCAGTTGACCGGTGCTTCCTTGCGGTATGCAAGGCCGTGCTTATAAAGCTGGAGGAAAAGCCACTGTGTCCACTTGTAATAATCGGGCGTGCAGGTGGTGACTTCCTTTGACCAATCGAACATTGCACCCATTGCTTTGAGCTGCTGCTCCATCGTGTCAATGTTCTGCAGAGTGCTGTCTTTCGGATGAATGCCGGTCTTGATTGCGTAATTTTCCGCAGGCAAACCGAACGCATCAAAACCCATCGGCTGGAAAACTTCCTTGCCGTTCATCTTCATAAAGCGTGCGTAACTGTCTGAAGGTCCATAATTATACCAATGGCCGGCGTGCAACTTCGCACCGGAAGGATAGGAGAACATTTCGAGAACGTACTCTTTTTCCTTGGTGGAGTTTTCGTCAAACTCACCAAGCTTCATTTCAGCCCAGCGCTTTTGCCATTTTGGTTCAACTTTTGTCATATCCATAAGAAAAAACCTCACTTTGTTTGCTCGGAATAATTCTATGACATTATACCACTAAACCTCGCTTTCACACAACTGTTTTATGGGATTTTTTGTGTGGTTTTCGCTTTTTTCTGCAAAATGCAAAAGGGGTGGTCGAAAGATAAACGTAGAACTTCGGAAAAAAGGTAGATTCTAAAAAATAAATCTGAAAAAGGGGTGAAAGCGTTTGACAAATCCGAGAAATCAAGCTATAATAGCTCTTGCATTTGAAAATGCGTATGCACCATTAGCTCAACTGGATAGAGCGCCGGTCTACGGACCCGAAGGTTAGGGATTCGAACTCCTTAGGGTGCGCCAAAAGAACGCTTGAGAGAATCTCCCAGGCGTTTTTTTTTGCAAAAAAAACAACTCGTTTGAGAGAAAAAAGCGAAGATACCGAGGGAAGGAAAATCGGGAAGAAAAAGTGCAAAAAGTGGTGAAATCTTCGAAAAAAGAAAATTTGCGAATTCTTTCCAAAAATGTGGATAACTCGTAAAATCAGTGTGGAAAAGTTCGCAACTTTCCACATTCGACAAAATTTCGACAAAAAATTCCTTGTAAAATCAAGGATTTTTGATGTGGATAACTTTTTTTTAAGCATAGTATGTAAGGTGACTGAAAAAGAGATTTTCTGTTGAAATTGCAATTACTTTTCGAAAAATTTTACAGATGTAATTGCCAAATTTTGTAAGTTTGCGAGAAAACGGGAAACGGTTGACTTATTGCATATGTTGTATTATACTTGAAACAGGAAAACACCGCTCCAATTTGTGGAGTGAAAGGAGGGAATGCGGATGAAAGCAAGACGTTTTATGACGACAATGATGGTCCTCATTCTCGTCTTTTTCTTTGTGCTCTTCACGATCGTCGGAACCGTCGTTTGGACGGTTCGGAAGAAGACTTTGAACGATTTGAGTCTAGGTGGCATCATCTTGATGGGAAAAACCTTGACCGAGTGGGGCATCGGTGACGTTCCGTTGCTTTCACTTTACGAGATTTTCACGGATATGATGGTTGTGCCCGACAAGGAGGATTTTGTCGACCCCTTAAAAGTTCCGCTTCCACAGCATGAAACGAACGTGCTCGAGAAGTTGAAGAACAGCACAGCCTCACCTGCTGGAACAGTCTTTATTCGCGAAGTGTTTGACAACGGCGTCTTTTACGAGCGTCGGTTTGAGCTTGCCTATAACACGTTGGAATTGACAAGCTTGATGAATCTCATTCTCAATTCGTCTACGACGGATGCTCTTGTCTGTGCGTTCAAGCCACTCAATTTGAAATGGGAGAATTTGACTGTCTCCATCCGAAGCGGGCAGATTCTGCTCGACCAAGTGCTCTCTGTTCGCTTGACGGATTCCATCAAGGAGCATGTTAACTCGATTCCGATGATGAATGTTCCCGACGTGTTTTACTTCACGTCCACAGCGATGCTTGGCATCTCACAGGACGGCGCCGTTATTCAGTTTCCGAAAGGGGGCGCAAACATCGCAGCGGATAAGGTCACGAATATCACCATCAACGACTTCTCGACGGAAATCACGAATATGCTCTTCAACGTCTTTTTGTACGACGTGGGGGAGGTCGTCTTAAAAATAGCGGACGGTGTTGCGCTCACGCGCACGCCCGAGAATTTGGTTCATTATGCCATCACAGAGATTTTCATCCGAACGCTCAATCAACTTGGTGTCGTCGGAACGATGCCGAATTCGAGCGACGTTCTTCCGGGGGAAAGCGGATTTGGAAATGGAGAGATCCGATTTATCACGCGAAGAATTGCAGATATGTTTGCAGAAGCGTAAAAAAGACGGGCTTTTGAAAGCGCCGTCTTTTTTATTTCTTTTAGCGAAGCTGTTCGTTCTCAACTTCACTTCCGCAGGAGGGACAACGGTAATCGTTCTCCGCCGCACAGCGATTGCACATTCTCGTTCCGCAAACAGGGCACTTGTGCGAATTGGATTCGTCAAGCATACTTCCGCAGTTCGTGCAGTACTTGGTGTTTTGATCCATGACAATTCTCCTTTTTAATAAAGAAAACTAAGGTGAAAGTGGCAGTCGTCACACATTCCGTCGGAAAGCATTGCACATCCGGTGCAGAGCATTTTGCCGCAAGAAGGGCAGATACAGATGTTTTCCGAAGTCAGTGGCTGTCCGCACTCGGAACATAAAACGTCAGACATATTCAATCCTCGCTTTTCTCGCGGATGATTTTGTTTTGATCCGCTCTGGGAGTAGTGTTTGACGCAAACGAAAAAATTATGCAAAAATATTTTCTCTTCCCCCGAAAAAACGAGGTAAAAATGCGTATTCTATAGTGGAAAGAAAAAGGAAACGGGTTCCAATGAAAAAGGCAATTATCGTTGAAAAGACAAACGAATATACCGTGGTGATGACCTCGGACGGAACGTTCCGCAAGATTGCTTCGCGCTCGACGCATGCAACGGGTGGGGAAGTTCGTCTGCGTTCGAAGATGGGAACAGCCGCGGTGATGCTTTCGGTGCTGTTCTTGCTCTGCAGCGTCTTTTTTGCTTTCCCGTTTATTCGCCAGCCGGATGCAGTTGTCTATCTCTCCCTGGACATCAATCCTACCGTCAGCATGACGCTCAATCAAAACGGAAAGATTCTCTCCATTGATGCGAATGAGAGCGGATATTCTCTGTTGGTCGGAACGGAGCTGATCGGTCAGGACGCCGCGACAGGAATGCGCAAGGTCGTTGAGCTTGCAACTCGCGCGGGATACTTGGAGTACGGCAATGAGGACAATGCAATGCTTCTCACCGTTGCAGGAACGGATGACGAGGCGGCACAGAAGCTCCGCAACCGCGTCAGCGACAATATCTTTGCATATCTTGACGGAATCGGCATCATGTCCGTGATGCTGACCTCCGATTGTTATATCCCTGCAGAACACGTGAAGATCATGAACGAGTTCGGTATCTCCGCATCCAAGCTTGCGCTCATCGAAGCTGCTGCAAGTGTTGACCGTTCGGTCACGTTGGAAAACGGAATCAATATGTCGGTGAAGAATCTCATTAAGAAGATTCAGAAGAACCAGGTCAGCATTTGGGATATGACCTCGAAAGATAAGTTTGCATCCCTCTTGCAGGAGATGATCGACGAAAATAAACTCGTCTTCAATTCCAACATCCGTGACTTCCAGTCGGTCAACCGCGATGAGTACTTCGCGAAGAAAGCCCTTTGGACAGACGAGAGAATGGAAAACGTCTTCTTGCAACCTTCGTTCGATTGGCAGGCGTATAAGCGCGCTTGGGAGATCAAGAACGGCCACAGATAAGAATTTTAGCTTATAGACGCTCAAATATAAAAAATACCTCTTCAAAAAACCAGGCACGGGTATGTCAGCACGACATACCCGTGTTTGGTTTTGTAAACGAAAAAAGCCTTTGCTGATGGAATGCAAAGGCTTTTTAAATGAGGCGGAGTTCCGCAACGTTGATAACTTCGATTTTTGCAGTTTTTGCGTACTTCACGGTGGCGTGCGTTCCGCCGCGTGATTGGGTGAGAAAACAGATCAAAAGGCTTGCATGATCGACAAGATGTTGATTGCGAATCTGCATGCATAGGGGGGAGTACTTTTCGCCGGTATAGGTGATGCAATCCGCCGCGCGGAGAATTGCGGCATAACGCGCTTTGTTTGCGGAAGAAAAGCCACGGTCTTGATTGACGCAGGGAACAACCGCTTCCAGCGTGACGGGGAAGCCCTCTTCTTTCAGACGCAAAACTTCTTCTGCAGCAAGGAGATCAAAGCCCATTGCCATTCCGGTGAGGAAGTGCGTTTTCCCTCGTTCGATTGCCTTTTTGATTTCCGTTCGGACTTCAAGTGCAACGTCAAAACTCGTGGGAAGAATTCTGTGTCCGCTGAAGGCACAAGTCTGTTGTCTGTCAAACGTTTTCATGCATTCATTATAAGCCAAAACAGGTTGAAAGGGAAGCGATTTGATCCATTTTGCCAATTTTTGACAAAATAAGCAGGCATTCGACCGCCTCTCCCTTTTTCCGGTTCTTCTTTTCACGTTATAATGCTCGAAGTTGATGAGAAAGAAGGTGCGTATGGAAAAGAAAAGCTTGAAATCAGTCGGAATGAAAATCGCGTTGCATGCATTGCAACTGGTCGTCTTCTTTGCGTTGGAGGGAATCAAGATCTTTCGCTTAAATCCCTTTTCCGCCGCCTTTCTCGGTGCGGTGATGTGGTTGGGCGGTGGAACGCTTCTTCCTTCGGTTGAGTTTATTCTCGCAGTTGTGTTGAAGTCGGATCGTAGCCATG
>JAZNLR010000085.1:0-6036 GCA_045579195.1 Clostridia bacterium
GTTTCCACCGCCGGCTTTTGCGAGAAGGTTTGCCGCTGCGTCAATGACACCCATATTTGAAATTCCACCAATCATCAGGAACAAGCCAAACAGAAGTCCGATTGTTTGAAAATCGATTGCTTTGAGCGCTTCTTTTGCGCTTTCTCCGTTCTTTCTCTTGCAGAGAGAAATGATGATTCCAATAACAAACAATGTCATACAAATCAAGCCGTTCGTAATCGCAGGTTTATTCGGAATGAAAGAAGCTGCAATCAAGCAAACAATTGTGAGAACGAGCAAAACGGTCGGAACGTAATCTTCGACAACCGTCTTTTCAGCGTTTCTCTCAATAAGTCCTTTTTCCTTGCGGAAAAGCCACATCAAAATCAAAGCTGCAATAATTGCGCCAAGCTCAACTGCAAAGAAAATACTCGGTTTCCCCTGATACCAGAAGAAGTCCAAGAAGCTCATGTCTGCATAGGATCCAAGCATAATTGCAGTTGTGTCGCCGACGAGAGTTGCAGCACCCTGTAAATTCGAAGAAACCGCAATTCCAATGATAAACGGAACGGGATTCGTCTTGAGCTTTTTGCAGATTTCGAGCGCAACCGGTGCGATCATCAAAACGGTTGCAACGTTGTCGACAAAAGCGGAAATAATTCCGGCAAAGAGCGCAAGCGCAACTGCCGCCATCTGCACGTTGGGAACCTTCGACATAACCCAATCCGCAAGACGCGCAGGCATTTTGCTCTCAATGAACAACTGAACAAGCCCCATCGTTCCGGCGATCATCATAAGAACGTTAAAATCAATTGCCGTGAAGATCTGGTCAAGCGGCAACATACCGCTGACGATAAAAATCAAAGCAGAACCAAGGGCAATGTATGTGCGGTATTTACTGAACGTCAACATCAAAACGTATGTAAGCCCGAACACAATCAAAGCAGGAATCATTTCACGTTTCTCCTTCTTGAAAATTTCTCAAATCAAAGTGCTTACCAAATTGAAACAGCTCCAAAGTGACGCTCGTCATACTTTGCATGTGCTTCCAAAAGACGCAATTTACAGTCCTTTCGAACGGATTCAAACTCTTCTTTTCCAATGAGGTTTTCCTTTTCCTTCGGATCGCGAATGCGGTCATAAAGTTCCTCTTCACCAACGAGCGGATAATAGACGTAATGATAATCCCCGCAGATAATACCGAACGCATTTTCCCTGCTGTCAAGGCGGTGGCAAGCGATGAACGGAGTCTTTTCCGTTCCGTCAAAGATGTCCGTTCCCTGAACGTGTTTGGGAACTTTAACGTCAAGCATACGAAGAACTGTGGGCAAAACGTCGTAATTTGCGATAGGTGAAGAAAACTCTTTCGGCAATTCTTCACCTGCCGCCGCTTTCATAATAAATGGCGTGTGAATGAGACAGTTGTGGGACGCGACCTGCTTGGAAACAAGTCCGTAATCCCCCATAAAATCCCCATGATCACTCGTGAAAATCACAATCGTGTTGTCATAAAGCCCGCGCTCTTTCAGCGCTTTCAAAACGCGACCAAACGCAACGTCGACATTCTTTTCCATCGCAAGCGTCTTTCGCTGAGCATCTTTGATGTACTCGTCATCTTTGCGCTCATTCTCGATCAAGTCCCTTTTCACTGTTGCCTTCTTTGAGAGCTGTTCTTCAGTCAAGTAATCCCCGCCCGGAACCGGTGCGTCTTCATAGAACTTTGCAACGTCAAACGGCGGCGTAAACGGAATGTGCGGATCCGGAAAGCCCAGGAACGTGAAGAAGGGCTGTTCTTTATCCCTTGCATCCAAAAAAGAGATAAATTCATCCGCGATGTACTGCGAGTTGGAAAACTCAGACGGCATCTTAGATGCGTAACAATTTCCCGGCTTCGGACCGCAATTAACGGCATCGTATATGTCGCGATGGTTTTCATAGAGCCACTTTGCGTAATGCCCGCCTTCATAGAGCGCGCAGTTATACTCTCCATGGCTTTGAATCAATCGAACATGCTGAAAGCCAAGAAGCGGACCGTTCCATCCCTCCATCTCTCCCGCGCGCCATCTGGAAGGAGATTCTTCAAATCCAAATTCCTTTGCAGCTTTGTGCGGTTGAAGATGCAGTTTTCCGATCAAAGTCGTTGCGTATCCCTCGTCAGCAAGGATGTCTGCAAGGGTCGGGATCTTATCTCGAACGTCGACGCTGTTTCCATTCTCCCCAAAGAAACGCTTGGAAAATTCATCCATTTCAATTCCGTTTAAGTTAAACAGCGGATATCCGTTGCTCGAAACGCCATGTCCCGTAACGGTAAGCCCCGTAAGTAAGCTGGCGCGCGACGGTGAACAAATGGGGTTGGAAGAATAATGAGACGTGAAATTGCACGCCTCTTCCGCAAATTTATCGATATTCGGCGTATGCGGAAAGTATGAGCCGTTAACGCCAAGAGAGTCAAATCTTTGCTGATCCGTGTGAACAATTAACAAATTGAGTTTTGATTTCATCTAATTCCTCGATGCAATTCCCATTGCTGCCGTAAAATTATATTGTTGATTCAAGTTGGGTTATTTCTTTCGCTCCTGATAAAGACCAAGCTCTTTACAGAGCGTTTCAAGATCTTCCTTTGGATTGATTGCTTCATTCAAGTCAAAACCGCTTTCATTGGGAGCCATGCGTCGATAAACGACAGACTTATTGACCGGGGCTTGCACCTTTTCCCGCTTGCGAAACGCAGGCGGAATTTTTACGCGTGCGACAGGCGGAAGAGGGTCTTCCTTCGCAACGTACGCATCGGCGAGGACCTCATCCATTTGCTTTAACATTGCGTCTACGATCCCCTTGTTTTCGTTTTCGGGCAACATCGATTCAATTTCCCGGTAGTACGCAATCCACTTTTTCTGGAAGGCACGAAGCTTAATCACTTCGAGCTCATACCGCGCAATTGCGCTCTTTTCTAGGTCCTTTGCCTTTTCCAAAACGGAAGAAACGGACTTTGAAATCTGCACCACTTTGTTCCGATAAAATGCAACCTCTTCTTTCAAGCGGTCATTTTCCTCGATAAGCCGTGCATAACGTTCTTCATTTGTCATAACACTCGTCCGTTACTTGGAACGGATCTCCTTTAAAAGATCATTTTTAAGATCAAACAAGGCCTTTGAAAGGTCAACCTTGTAGATGTGCGGCATCTGGAGACGCTTATATTCATTCCAGAAGGAAGCCATCTCCTCAAACGCGTGCTTGCGAATCTCGGTAACGGCAGGCGTTTCATAAATCTGCTTACCATTTTCAAAGATTTTTACAGGAAGGCGCTTGACATAAAAATCCGTCAACTCCATCTGCTTCCACGTTTCAACAGGGTGGAAAATGGTAAGCGGCTTGCTCTCGTCAATCTCCTCGTCAAACAGCGTGATAAGGTCGGCAATTGCCTTGTCCGTCTTCTTGTCGTAAATGCGGTAAAACGTCTTGATCCCGGGATTTGTGAGTTTAATTCCGTTGTCCGAAATCTTGATTTTGGGAACGAACGTTCCATCTTCCTCCAACGCAGCAAGTTTATAGACGCCGCCCAAAGACGGCATATCGTGACTCGTGATCAACTTCGTTCCAATTCCCCAAGTGTCAATCTTTGCGCCCTGCGCTTTTAAGGACTGCAAAAGATGCTCGTCAAGGTCACTGGAAGCACAGATCTTTGCGTCCTCAAATCCTGCGGCATCCAACATTTCACGCGCTTTCTTGCTGAGATATGCAAGGTCGCCCGAGTCAAGGCGGATTCCAAGAGGACGATATCCGCGCTCACGGAGCTCGCCAAACACTTTGATCGCATTGGGAACACCGCTCTTGAGCGTGTCATAAGTGTCTACCAAAAGAAGGCAATTTTCAGGATATACCTCCGCATAGGCACGGAAGGCATCAATTTCCGACGGGAAAGACATGACCCAACTGTGAGAGTGAGTTCCGGACGGACGCACGCCAAATTCCTTTGCGGCATACACGTTGCTCGTTGCATCACATCCGCCGATGATCGCTGCGCGAGCACCGTAAATTCCGGCATCCGGACCTTGTGCGCGACGAAGGCCGAATTCCATCACGATGTCATCCCCTGCAACGTTCTTGATGCGCGACGCCTTCGACGCGATCAAGGTCTGATGGTTGACGATGGTAAGGATCGCGGTTTCCACGATCTGCGCCTCAATGATGGGCGCGGAAACCGTCAGGATGGGCTCGCCCGGAAAGACGATTGTTCCCTCCGGAACGCTGTACAGATCGCCTGTAAATCGAAAATCTTTTAAGTACTCCAAAAAGTCCTCATTGAACGTCTTCGTCGAGCGAAGATATTCGATGTCCTCCTCGGAGAAATGTAAGTTACGGATATAGTCAATCACCTGATCCAAACCAGCTGCGACGGCATAGCGTGTGATGTCGTTTTGGCGGAAAAACATATCGAAAACGGCACGCTTTTTATAAGTTCCTTCCAAAAAGTACCCATTGGCCATCGTCAACTGATAAAAATCAGTCATCATAGTTAAGTTACGCATTTTTTATCCTCTTCTTTTCTTGAACGTTATTTTGTTTCGTTGTCTGCCTTATCCCATCTTGGCTTGGATGCAACTGCAATCGTCGTAAAAATGCCACCCATCGCAAGAATGATTCCGATGATCGGAAGAGCAAGGCTTGCCTTTTTTACCACTTCAAAAACATTCAAAGCAGGCAAAACGGCACACGCCAGAAGGATGCTCGCATAAACAATGTAAACACCGGAACGGTTGGTGATTCCGCGAATTAAGTTCAAAACGCCGATTCCTCCGAGAACGAGGAAGACAAACCAATTCACGTCAAAGGTGAAAGACTCGGTTGCAACCGAAACAAGCCAAACGATCGCAGTCGCAATGATGACCAAAAAGAACAGAATTCGATAAACATATTTTTGTTTCATAGTCAATCCCTCATTTTTTTATTTGCAACGAACGACGTTGCTGTATTGTTTATCATACCACATTCAAACTTGAATGTAAAATTAATTTAATCAACTAGGAGGTTTTTCACGGCATATGGCAAGAAACGTACGGTGTCCGACGCGAGCGCACAATGCTCGGAAAGCTCTGCACTTGCAAGCTCCCCTGCGACCCCACAGACATATGCACCGGCACAGGCGGAAGAAAATGCATCAAATCCTCTTGCCGCAATCCCAACGATCGCACCCGAGAGAACGTCTCCACTTCCTGCTTTTGCCATCGCAGGCGTTCCGCGCTCGTTTTTGAGCACAGTTTCTCCCTTTGCAATCAACGTTGTCGCGCCTTTCAAAAGAAGTGCACACGGGTATTCCTTGGTAAATTCGCGAACGAGTTGCTCTCTTTCAGAAAGCGCCTCGGGAATATCCTTCCGAATCAACCTTGAAAACTCACCCGGATGCGGCGTCAAAATGACGTCTGCCTGTGTCGTTTTCAAACGCTCAAAGCAAAGATCATCAAAACAATTCAATCCGTCTGCATCGATGAGCAAAACGCCCTTGAACTCAGAAAGTAAAAAGGAAATGAGTTTCGAAACCTCCTCTGATTTCCCCATCCCCATTCCAACTGCCACAGAAGAAACATCCTCAATTGCCGAACAGATGCATTCCTCGTCAAAGACGAAATTCCCGTTTCCGTCATCTGTCTGCAAGGAAAGAATCCCCTCAACGATGCGCTGGGAATACGCAAGGGACAGCGTGGACGGAACTGCTAAAATGGAATATCCACAGCCCATTCGCATCGCCGCAGAAGCGATCTCCGAAAGGTATGCAGCGCCCGGGAACTGAGCGCTTCCCGCAAAGAGAACGCATTTGCCAAACGTTCCCTTGTGCGCCTCTTTCGGGCGCGCGGGAAAACACGGCCTTATATCAAATTTTGTCAAAGTGTTCGCCATGTGTGTTTGAGATATTCAACGACGGCGATCGCATATTCCCCGTCGTGCGAAATGGAGACGTCAAAGACCTCCCCAATGGAAAGATTGCGCTTCAAAAAATGCAACGAAGGAGCGCCATTTTCATCGTGGAGAACCTCAATTTCTGCAAGAGAAACTCCGTTG
>JAZNLR010000086.1:0-7054 GCA_045579195.1 Clostridia bacterium
GAAGCTGTGCCCCAAGAAGAAGAGGGGCAGATTGTATTTTTCCTTCAACATCGCGGAAAAGAAGAGCTCGTCTTTGACAACATCTCCGTAAAGATCCCCTTCCGCAACGCCAATCTTCTCGATTGTGCCCGCCGTCTTACCGTGACCGCGATGGTCGTCCGCAAAGACGACGAATCCGTTTGCATTCAAAAATCGTGCAAAGGCATCGTATCTCCTTGCGTGTTCCGACATTCCGTGTGCAATTTGAACGACACCTTTCGGCTCGGTCACATCCGCCCACTCATAACAGACGATTTCCTTCCCGTCAAACGATTGAATGATGCTCTCTCTCATGACTTCCCCTCCTTTTTTTACTCTTCCGCCCAATCAAGCGAGCGGGAAACAGCCTTTCTCCACCCTGCATACAGCTTTTCGCGCACGTCCTCTTCCATCGACGGAAGGAACACGCGGTCACAAGACCAGCTCTCCGCGATCTCGTCAAGGCTATTATATGCACCGCTTGCAAGCCCCGCGAGATACACCGCGCCGAGCGCAGTCGTCTCCGTGATGCACGGGCGGTTGATTTCACAATCCAAAATGTCGCTTTGGAACTGCATCAAGAAGTTGTTGTTGGAAGCTCCGCCGTCGCACTTTAACTGCGCAAGCGTAAATCCGCAATCCTTCTGCATTTCAAGAAGGATGTCCCGCGTGCTATACGCCATCGCCTCAAGGCAGGCACGAACGACGTGATAACGGTTCGTCCCGCGCGTGATGCCGACGATTGTTCCGCGCGCTTCCATATTCCAATACGGCGCGCCCATCCCCGTGAACGCAGGCACGACGTATACCCCGTCCGTTCCTGAGACCTTCGTCGCAAACTTTTCGGATTCCGCCGCATTCTTGATGAGCTTCATCTCATCGCGAGCCCACTGAATGGTGCTTCCGGCGTTGAAAATGCTTCCCTCCAGCGCGTACGTCATCTTGTCCCCGATCTTCCAGGCGACCGTCGTGATGAGGTTGTTTTCGGAGAGCACCGGCTCATCCCCCACATTCATCAGGATGAAGCACCCCGTTCCATACGTGTTCTTTGCGCTTCCCTTCCGGAAACAAGCTTGCCCAAAGAGCGCTGCCTGCTGATCGCCCGCAATGCCGCAGACGGGAACGGACGCGCCCAAAAGGCGGGTATACCCCACGATCTCAGAGGAACTGACAACGCGCGGCAAAATCTCGCGCGGAATGTGGAAAAGCTCCAAAAGTTCGTCATCCCAGTCCCCCGTGAAGATGTTGAACAGCATCGTTCTCGATGCGTTCGTTGCGTCCGTCACGAAACTCTCTCCCTTTGTCAGGTTCCAGATGAGGAACGTGTCGATCGTTCCCACACAAAGGCGCCCCTCTTTGATCAGGTCTTGCGTTTCGGGATAGTGCTCCAAAAGCCACGCGATCTTTGTTGCGGAAAAATATGCGTCCACAACGAGGCCCGTGCGCTCACGAATGAAGTCCACCAGCCCCTCTTTCTTGAGCTTTTCGCACGCTTCTGCCGTGCGACGGCACTGCCAAACGATCGCGTTTGCAACAGGTTTGCCCGTTTTCCTATCCCACATCACCACCGTTTCGCGCTGATTGGTGATGCCGATCCCGTAAATCTCCTCGGGCTCGATTCCGGCATATGCAACGGCCTGTTGCAGGCTTGTAAGCTGTGCCTTCCAGATTTCCAAAGGATCGTGTTCCACCCAGCCCGTTTGGGGATAGATCTGCGTAAATTCCTGATTGGCAATGGACGTGATCGCGCGAAGCTTTGTGTCAAAGACGACAGCACGCGCCGAGGTCGTTCCCTCGTCCAATGCGACGATGTAACGTTTCATTTTCTCTCCTATCATATCTGCATCGAAATGCATTTTTTCTTCTTGATTTTATTGTAATATAATTCTCAACAAATTTCAAGCCTCTTTTCCAAATTCCCATCGTTTCACGTTGACTTTCCACCCCTTTTGGAGTATGATTGACTTGACCAAAACAATCTTTGACGTGAGGTTATCTATGAACACTTATGACGTTGCAATCATCGGTGCGGGCGTGGTCGGAAGCGAGATTTTCCGCCGCCTTACCTCCCTCGGCCTCTTGTGCGTTCTCGTGGAGCGCTCGTCTGACGTTGCAGAAGGTGGAGCAAGCAAGGCAAACAGCGGTCTTGTTCACGCAGGCTTTGACTGTAAGCCCGGAACACTGAAGGCAAAGTTAAACGTTCGCGGCGCAAAGCTCTATCCCGAGCTCTGCAAGCGACTTTCCGTCCACTTCCGCCCTTCCGGCGCGATCGTTGCCGCAGAGGAAGAGGACAGAGAACACCTCTTCAAGCTCTGGGAACAGGGTCAGAAGAACGGCGTTCCCGATCTTCGCGTGATTGAACGCGATGAGATCTTAAAGCTCGTTCCCACTTTGCATCCGCGCATCGCATGTGCGCTCTATGCTCCCACGGCGGGTATTGTTTCCCCCTATGAAATGACCATTGCCTGCGCAGAAGAAGGCGTTTTGAACGGCGGAACCGTTCGTTTGAACTTCCCCGTCACCTCCCTTTCCCGCAAAGACGGCGTTTGGACGGTTTCGGACGGCACAGAGAAGCTCACCGCGCGCGCCGTTATCAATTCCGCCGGCGCACAGTCAAACAAGATCAACGCCCTTGCAGGCGCTGAACCCGTCTCCCTTTCCTTCCGCCGCGGAGAGTACGTCCTTCTGGATCTCACCGAAGGCGAACTCGTCAAAACGACCGTCTTCCCCCTTCCCACTGCAAAGGGCAAGGGAATCCTCGTCACCCCGACGGCACACGGCAACCTGATGCTTGGTCCGCCCGCCGCTGACACCGAAGATCCCACGCCGCTTGCGACCCAAGAAGGCATGGCTGCGATCCGAACGGGCGTCACCTCCCTCGTTGGAAACATCAACTTCCGCAAGGGAATCCGCATCTTTGCAGGAACGCGCGTCTCTTCGGGGGATGACTTCATCATTGAAACTTCAAAGCTCTGCGAAAACTATGTCTACCTTGCGGGCATCTGCTCGCCGGGGCTCTCTTCCGCGCCGGCCATCTCGGAGTACGTCGCGGCGCTTCTCACCTCGTTTGGCTTTACCCTTGAGGAAAAGCCTGACCCCATTTTGAGAAAGCCCATCCCCTCGCCGCTCGGAATGCCCAAAGCCGCGCTCAACGAGCTTATCAAACGCGACCCCGCATTTGGCCGCATTGTCTGCCGCTGCGAAAAGATCACAGAAGGCGAGATCGTTGCGGCAATCAAAAGCCCCATCCCCGCAGTTACCGTGGATGCGATCAAGAGAAGAACACGCGCAGGCATGGGGCGCTGTCAGGGCGGATTCTGTATGCCCCGCGTGACGGAGATCATCGCACGCGAAACGGGCGTCCCCTTGGAAAACGTCACCAAACGCGGAAAAGGCAGTGAACTCTTAATCGGAAACATCAAGGAGGTCCAGGAATGAACGCGACCTTGCTCAATCAGGAAATCAAAACTGACGTTGCCGTCATCGGAGGTGGCCCTGCAGGAATGGCAGCGGCACTTTCCGCATCCAAAAACGGCGCACACGTCTTGCTCATCGAGCGTGACGTCCGCCTTGGCGGCATCCTTAACCAGTGCATCCACAACGGCTTTGGCTTGCATTACTTCAAAGAAGAGCTGACCGGCCCGGAGTACGCCCAGCGTTTTGCCGAGCGCGTTCTTGCGGATGACAACATCGACGTTCTCACCGATGCGATCGTCCTTTCTCTGGACGACGAAAGGAAAACTCTTTCCGTCCTCTCCGCAGGTGGACTTCGTACCGTTTCTGCAGGTGCAATTGTCCTTGCGATGGGTTGCCGTGAACGCACGGCCGGCGCAATCAGCCTGCTTGGAACTCGCCCTGCCGGCATTTATACTGCAGGCGCGGCACAGAAATTCATCAATCATTACGGCAAGCTTCCCGGAAAGACCGCTGTCATTCTGGGCTCAGGCGACATCGGCCTTATTATGGCGCGTCGCCTCACCTTTGAGGGCGCAACCGTCAAGTTCGTTGCCGAACTCATGCCTTATTCTTCAGGCCTCAAGCGAAACATCGTTCAGTGCTTGGACGACTTTGACATTCCCCTTGAGTTCTCCACCACCGTCACTCGCGTGGTCGGAAAAGAGCGCGTCGAGGGCGTTTTCGTTGCTCGCGTTGATGCGAACAACACCCCCATCCCTGAAACAGAACGCTTCATCGAATGCGACACACTGCTTCTCTCGGTCGGCCTCATCCCCGAGAACGACCTCATTTCGGACAGCGGCATCACGATGAATGCTATCACAGGCGGCGCAGAGGCAGACGAATGGCGTCAGACCTCCACCCCCGGTGTGTTCTCGTGCGGCAACGTTCTGCACGTTCACGACCTTGCAGACAACGTGAGCTTAGAAGGTGAGATCGCAGGTGCGTCCGCAGCGCGCGTTGCACGTGGCGAAGCCCTTCCCCCTTGCACCGTTCGCGTAAACGGAACAGACGGCGTGCGGTATGCAATGCCCTCCACCCTTTCGGAAGGGGAAGGCAAAGTCACCGTCTTCTTCCGCGTTGGAAAGGTGTTCAAAAACGCAAAGCTGATCGTCACCTCCGGGGAAACGGTCATTGCAAAGAAAGCGGCGCTCATCTTCACACCGGGTGAGATGGAAAGCGTCAGCATCGATAAATCCAAGCTGTGTGGCGACGTGACGTTGCGCATCGAGGAGGGAGAACAGAGATGAAAACGACTTGTATTATGTGCCCGATGGGCTGTGCTTTGGAGATCACCGAAGAAAACGGCGTAATTTCGGTCAGCGGGAACACCTGTAAGCGCGGAGAGACCTACGGAAAGGCGGAGTTCACCTGCCCCGTTCGCGTTGTTACTTCCTTGGTGAAAACGCCAACGGCCATCCTCTCGGTCAAGACCGACCGCCCCATCGAAAAGAGCCGCATCTTTGAAGTTTTGAAGGCGCTGACCACTCTGTCCGCACCTGAAACCGCAAAAATCGGAGACGTTCTCGCGGCCGACTTTTTGCAGACAGGGGCAAACGTCGTCATCACGGGCGTCACCCCACTTTCCATTCATTGATTTGACTTTCAACAATATGATCGACACACACATCCACACCGAATTTTCGCACGACTCCTTTGAGCCGATGGAAAGGTATATCCTGCGTGCCATCGAAAAAGGGCTTCCCGCGGTTGGCTTTTCCGAGCACTGCGACGGCGATTTTTACGTCAATGACGATTCCCTTCCCCATCTCGACGTCGAGGCTTATATGGAAGGGCTGTTTTCCTTGCGCGAAAAGTATGCCGGAAAAATCACCGTCCTCTTTGGCATCGAAATAGGATTTGATCAAGGTGCAAGTGAAGTCTTTTATCACGAGCTTTTGAAAAAGTTTCCGTTTGATTACGTCATCAACAGCATTCATATGGTGCAGAAGGAGGACTGTTATGCACCTTCCTTCTTCGCAAAGAGGACGCGTGAGGAAGCTTTCTCTGCGTACTTAAAAGACGTCATCAAGAGCCTTGATGCAACCTTCCCTTACCAGATCATCGGCCACATTGGCTATGGCGGACGGCGCTCGCCTTACCCCAATCCGCGCATGCCGTACGCAGACTTCCCCGAGCTTTTCGACACCATCTTGACGAAAATCATCGCTCGCGGCGTCGCGCTTGAGGTCAACACGAAGATCCCATTTGCGCTCTTCCAGCCTGAGCCCTGTGTCTTAAAGAGGTACTTCGAGCTTGGCGGCCGTCGCATCACGCTTGGATCGGACGCGCACACAGCAGACCGCCTTTGCGATCATTTTGACAAGGCCGTACGCGTTCTCAAGGACATCGGTTTTACGGAAATTCTGTTCTTTCAGAATATGAAGGAAAAAGCTTTCCGCATCTGACGAAAAAAAGACAACAAAAAAGCCACTGCTTCAAACAGCAGTGGCTTCTTTTTTCTTCGTTTCAACTTGTCAGCGCGTCGTATTCCTCAATGAATCCCTGACCGAGAACTTCCTTTGCATCCGCGATCGTGACGAACGCGTTCTTATCGATCTCTCGAACGACGGTGCGCAGCGTTCCGATCTGCTTTCTCGCAACGACGACAAAGAGGATCTCACGATCCTGCCCCGTGAACATTCCGCGCGCCTTAATGCCCGTGTTTCCGCGATTTAAGTCACGGAAAACAGCTTTGGATATCTCCTCCGTCTTATCTGAAATGATGAAGACCACCTTTGCAAAGTGCATTCCTTCCAACAGGGTGTTGATCATATACGAGCAGATGACGACGAGGATGATGGCGTACATCGCCTTGTAGATTCCGAAGACGAACGCACCCACGCAGATGATGAGCGCATCGAGGAAAAGCATGATATTCGCAACGGGAAGATGCAAAAAACGTTTCTTTAAGATTGCCGCAAGCATATCCGTTCCACCCGTCGTGGCCCCTGCGCGCAAGACCATTCCCATGCCCGCACCCGCGAAGACGCCCGCAAAGATGCAGCCCAAGAAGACGTCGTTCATCTCTAAAAAAGGATTCGGAACATACCCCAAGATCGCAAACGCAATGGAGTTCAAAATGACCGCGAGAAGAGACTTTTCCGCAAAGCGGAAGCCCCTTTGGCAAATGCTGATGACAAAGAGCGGAATGTTCAAGACAACGTTCGTCACCCAGAGAGGAACGCCACCCTCAAACAGGTCTCCCGTCAACTCTTTGATGACGATGGCAAGGCCGGTGACACCCCCGGCAACCAAACCGTTCGGCTCGGAAAGCCAGGTAACACCGATTGCAAGCAGGCAAGAACCCACGGTAATCAGAAATAAATCGTGAAGCGTCCAACGACGTTTTTTCTCCATTTCAAAAACCCCAACTTTTTCTTTCAATTCCATTATAGCCGTTTTTTTTGCATTTTACAAATGATTTTGCTCCGCTTTTACCGAAAAGAAAAGCTCCGCACCAAACCCGTGATGTTCTTAGCGGAGAATTTGAAAATTCTGCTAAGTGCGAGCATCGCATTTGACTGGTCAAATGCAAATGGGCTAAGCCCAAACCCCTATAACGACAGAAGGAGAGAAC
>JAZNLR010000087.1:0-13274 GCA_045579195.1 Clostridia bacterium
GCATGTGATCTTTCCGTCCGCGAACGAAATTGAAAAATCGCGAAAGACCTCGCGGCCTTCATATTGAACGGTCAACTTCTTAATTTCCACCGTAAGCCCTCCCAAACGCAAGTTTTCGAATGAGCGCAACCAACTGTTCCAGCAAGAAGGACAGAACGATCGCAACCACCGTCCACGCGAAGATGGACGCCGTGTCGATAAAAATCTTGGAGATCTGCATCGCAAGCCCTATGCTCTCCCTCGTCTGTGCAAGAACCTCCGCCGCGATCACGACCTTGAGATTCAAAGAAACGCTGCTCTGCACGGCAACGAGTGCCGTGGGCAGGATAGACGGAAGATAGAGTTGTTTGATGCGATTTACCAAAGGAACACGGTAGATCTCCGCCATCGTGATCAAATCGGGATCCACCTGACGAATCGCGCCCAAAAGCCCGGCATACAGCATCGGAAAGACGATCAGGAATCCGATGAGAACGGGAGATTGATCCGAGCCCAAAAACAGGATGCACAAGAGGATAATGGACATCGTCGGAACGGAGCGGAGCACCGTCACGATGGGAGAGAAAAAGCGCGCGAACGGCTTGGAAAATCCGCTGATCGCAGAAAACACCAATGCGCACGCAAGCGAAATGACGAATGAAAGCAAACTTCTTCCCAACGTTCCCAAAAGCGCGGCATAAAACGCGCCGTCCGAAAAGAGCGCAAGCAAGGATCCCCCCACCTCAAGTGGCGTGGGCAAGATGATTTCCGCATCCAAAATTGCCGCGGCGACCGCCCAAAATGCGAGAAGAAGCAGCATTGCTGAAATCGGGAGGATGAAGTTGAGAAGCGTGCTTTTTTTCATCGTTTATTTTCCAAGATAGAAGAATGCGTCATCGGGCAACTTTCCACCGACCGACTTTGCATTGAATTCATAGAGAACGTTGAGGTACGTCATGACCTCTGCCTTTGCTTCCTTTGCACCAACAAAGCGGACGTTGCAACGGGAGATGACGTCCTCCGTGAAGAGCGCAGTGTTGAGAAGGCTTCCGTTGTTCTTCAGTGCAGTTCCTGCTGCTTCCGCATTTTCGGGGAGCCAAGAAGCGCTCTTTTCAACTGCGGCAAGGAATTCCTTAACGAACTTCGGGTGGCTTTCCAAAAGGGAGCCCTTGATGACGAGGGATGCCTGCGGGAAGCTTTCCTTCGAACCCGTCACCTTCTTCCATTCTTCCTGAATGTCGAAGAGGCGCGAAACGGATGCGACCTTCATTGCGTTGGTTGCGGCAGGCTCTCCGAGGATGCCAAATGTTGCCTTGCCCTGCTTCAAAAGCGGAATGAGCTCGCTTCCGTCGCTGACGTACTGCAAGGCGACCTTGCCTTCCACGGGCTTGTCGGAGATTTCAAATTCAATTCCGTTTTTCTCGAGGATATATTGGAACGTGATATCCGGAGTGTTACCCTGTCCGATGTTATAGACGATTTCCCCTTTCAGCTCTGCAAGGCTGGTCACGTTCTTCGAACCCATGAGGTAAAGAAGGCCGAACACGTTCGAGCTCACGAGCTTGATATCAACCCCCTTTGCGTACAGCGTTGCTGCCGCGTTCGTGGGCAAAATTGCAATGTCTGCCTCTTGAGAGGAGACCTTTGCTGCGATCTGATCCCCCGTGACGATGTGATAGCTGACGTTTGCAACGTCAAACTGCTTATTTTCGCTCATCAGCTGTGCGAGCGCAAGCGCAGGCGCACCGTCCGGAACGAACACTTTCAGATCCGTCTGTGCTTCGGGTTTGCAAGCGGCAAACGAGAACAGCGCCGCCACCGCCAAAAAGAGAGAAATCAGTTTTTTCCAAGTTGCTTTCATAAAATTTTAACTCCTTTTTTCTTTTCCGAATCGGTCAAACTTCAACGTTGGTCAATGCGCTTTTGACTGCGATCCCGTCAATGCGGCCGAGCTTTCCCGTCAAAGCGGACAGTCTTTCAACGTTCCCCTTGACAATCAAACTGATCACGGCGACACCGTTTTCCTTATCCGGGATCCCCATTCTTCCTTCAATGACGTCCGAAAACTCACTGAGAACGCGTTGAACGGTCATAACCTCGCCCCTGTTTTCCACAACGATTCCAATCACACCAAGTCGTGCCATTTTGCACCCTCCTTCCTTGAAAACAATTCAAATCGCTTCACATTTCGAAAAAAACGGACTTACCGCAAATATGGTAAGTCCGAAACGTTCCTTTGAATGTGTCTTTCGTCGACCGCGCCACTTTCCAAAAAGGTGCGCCGAAAACCAAAGCTTGTGAAATTAGCGGACTTACTCTCCGAATTGCTTCATCGATTCAGTATCCACAGTATAACATGGAACTAAGGATCTGTCAATTGATTTTTAATCCGTCCCCTTCCAAGAATCCGAGCGCCGCTTTGATGTGGTTATCGTTCTCGTAAGAATACGGGATGTTGGTGTCGTCGTACTCAATGGTAAAGCCCTTCGTCGGCACAATTCCCGTTTCGTGGTGTGTATATCCAAGCGGCGAGAAGAACTGGCCCGTCGTCAAGCGGAATGCGTAATTATAAAGCGGGTGCGAGAATGTGGTCTGCATCACGCCCTTGCCGTACGTCGGCTGACCGATGATGACGCTTGCCGTCTGATAATCCCGCATTGCCGCGGTGAGCGCCTCGGTTGCGGATGCGCTGTACTCATTGACCAAGAGGCAAATGTTCTCAAAGCCCATCGTGTCATAGAGGCAATCCGTCGTATGCAAGGCGTACTTCGTGCCGTCGCCGTAATTCGCGTGCAGGATCTCAATTTCCTTTTTCGTTCCGTCCTTGATGAGATATTTTGCGATGTTCTGCAAATTCACGTCGTCACCGCCGACGTTATCGCGCATGTCCAGAATGAGATTCTTCTTGCCAAGTGCCTTGAACTTGTTCATCTCTTCGGCAAACTGAAGATATGCCTCACCCGAGAATTCAAGAAGCTCGATGAAGTACGTATCGTCCGGCAAGAATTCAAAGCCCTCGTCCGTGTTGTCGTACCCATACACTTGCTGCAGGACATACGCCGAGCGAGAAACGGTGATGTCGTCCGTATGCTCCGTTCCCCAGGAGACCATCATTCCCTCCGGGCTGTCGGTAAAGGTCGGGAGATAGAAGCTCCAAACCGATTCCTCGTTATCTTCAATGGCGAGAAGCATCGCGCTCACCTCGTCCATGGACGCTTCCGAGACGTCCACGCCGTCGATGGTTCGGAACTTCCAATAAGTTTCAATACCTGCGCGGTCACAGGAAGAGCCGCCGTTGACTTCAATGACCATCACGCCCTTGATGCTGTCTCCATAGACGCTGGTAAGGTCGGTGACGGTGACGCCGAAGTTGTAATAATGGCCGGTGTAACTCTCCTCCAGCTCTTTCATATCGGCGGGCGTGTAAAGGTACGAATAAGGATCGTTCTCCAAGTACATCACGACGCCGTTTCTTCCAATGCCAACGTAATCATTTGGGGAGGGCTCGAAGTATCCATACGTGCTGATGACCTGCGAGACCCACTCCATCACGATCTCTTCTTCGCTCTCGGAAAAGCTTGCGGTCATAAATCCTCCAAAGAAGGAAACCGCAATCAAAACGAGGCACAGCGTGACCGTTCCAATGATCTTCCACCCTCTCTTCCGATTGGGAACGTGGGTGGGGTCAGGATAAGGAATATATTGAAAGGACTGTTTTTGTTCGGTTTGTTCTGTCTGCTTCTCTGCGGGTGCGTCCCCCCAGAGATCGCGATCGTCATAGTTGCTCATCGTGCTAACACCTCAAAAACTTATTCGTTTGCTGCTGCCGCAACGTACGCTGCAACGCGCTCGGCAACGCGCGGATCCAACGGATCGGGAATGATCTGTTCACTCGTCGGCTCTTCCACGAGGGAGGCAAGTGCATCCGCCGCCGCAAGCTTCATCTTTTCCGTGATGGCGCGACAACGGCAGGAAAGCGCTCCTTTGAAGATTCCGGGGAATGCCAGAACGTTATTGATCTGATTTGGGTAATCACTGCGGCCCGTTCCAACGACTGCCGCTCCTCCCTTCTTCGCCTCTTCCGGGAAGATTTCAGGCGTGGGGTTCGCCATCGCAAAGACGATCGAACCTTCGTTCATGCGCGCAATATCCTCCGCCTTCAAAAGATTGGGGGCGGAGACACCGATCATGACGTCCGCACCGACAAGCGCCTCTTTGAGCGTTCCCTGTTTCTTCGTGCGATTGGTCAGCTTTGCAAGCTCTTCTTTGGACGCGTCTGCATACTCCATACCCTCATAGATTATGCCCGCAATGTCGCACATTATAATATCCGAAATGCCGTATGCCAGCAACAATTTGCAAATTGCCGTTCCCGCAGAGCCTGCGCCGTTAATAACGACACGAAGCGAAGAAACTTCCTTCTTGACCACCTTCGCCGCATTGATAAGCGCCGCCAGAACGACGATCGCCGTTCCGTGCTGGTCGTCGTGGAAAACGGGGATGTCCAGCTCGTCTTTTAATCTCTGCTCGACGTAAAAACAGCGTGGAGCGGAAATGTCTTCCAAGTTGATGCCGCCAAACGTGGGGGCAATGTTCTTTACGACATTGACGATCTCATCGGGGTCCTGCGTGCGGATCATAATGGGAACTGCATCGACGTCTGCAAAGCGTTTGAAGAGTGCGCACTTTCCTTCCATCACGGGAAGACCGGCCTCTGCACCGATGTTTCCAAGCCCCAAAACCGCGCTTCCGTCTGAAACAACGGCGATGAGATTTCCCTTCATCGTATATCGGTAAACGTCTTCTGTGTTGTCTTTAATCTTTAAGCAAGGTGCGGCAACGCCGGGCGTATAGGCGATGGCAAGGTCTGCACGAGTGTTCAATTCGCACTTTAATGCGGTTTCAATCTTTCCGTTCCACTGTTCGTGCGCGATCAGCGCCTTTTCATCGTTCGTCATGAAATCTCCTTTTTTTGTCAGCTCTTGAGAAGCTTGTGTACGATCATAATGATGCGGAAGGTCACAGCATCCGAGAAATGCTTGATGTTCAAGCCCATTGCATTTTCAATCTTATCCAGGCGATACATCAACGTGTTGCGGTGCATAAAGAGATGGCGTGAAGTCTCACTGACGTTGAGACTGTTGTTCAAAAACTCCTCTGCGGTCTCCATCATCTCTTGATCTTCCAAAATTTCCAACGCCTTTTCGTCCAAAAGCACGTCAAGATACCCCTGCAAAACGTTCTGCGGAATGTCTTCCAGCATCTTTACCATGAGGTACTCACGGTACGAATGCACGCTGGACTTCGCATCAATGATATGTCCCATGCGGATGGCGGAAACGGCCTGACGGAAACTGAGCGGAAAGCCCTCAACGTTCTTGACGACGTTGCCAAATCCCACGTTCGCGTGAATGCCTGCCTCTTCCAGCAAGCTGTTGCAGAGTGAATTTGCAAATTCGGTTGCCGAGAAGTACTCCTCCTCGTCCTCATCAAGATAGTGGACGTACGCAACGATGGAGTCCTCCATCAAAATTGCGATGTTGTCCGCGTTGGTGTCAAACTGTGTCAAAAAGCTCAAGATCTCCCCCGTGTCCTTGCTGTCTGCCGCAATTGCAAAGACATGGCTCGAAGTCTTAGGCACGTTGTACTTCGCGGAAAAGCGCTGGATCTGCAGCTTCGTATATTCGCCCGCAAGGATGTCTCGGTATCCATCTGTTCTCGAAAGAGTCTCGTCCGAGCGAATAACGGCGTTCTCCAACAGAGAAGACACCATAAACGCATAGTTGCGAGGAACGGGTCCCGTTCCGCTGACCATTCCGATATAGAGGGAGTACGACGGGTTAATAATGAAGAAGGTCACGTCCTGCGCGGTATCCTCCAAAATTCCACCACTACCTGCGGATTTGGGAGGCATCTTGCAGATGACCTCGGGTTCTTTTTCCAACGTCGTGGTCAGGATCTCTCCTGCTTCACTGAAGATGGTGATGTCGATCCCCGTCTTTGATTTGATATTTTCAGCAATCTTTCTGAGTGCTCGTTTCATCCTGTTCTCCTCTGCCTGTTATTGCAATGATAACAGACATCCGTGTTTTCTTTGTGATTCCTTAAAGGATCCAACAATCCGAAAGGATCTTTTCAATGTCGCTCAAAAAAGCAGGGAATCGGAAGTACAGCGCGGTATACTTCATTCCAAGGAAGGTAACTTTGATCTGCTGAACGTTGCCTGCCGTAACTGCGCTTGCAAAGCCCATCGCCGTGGTCTTCAAAGCATCCCTGCTCTCTTCGGGCAAAAAAGAATCCTCTGCAGACTTCATAAAAGTCTTTGCCAAAGTCACAAGCTTTGCCTTTAAGTTTTCGCTAAGTTCGTCTTCCGCGTCAAAGATCTCCTCATCGGGAGTAAACTTTTCAATCTCGCAAACGGCAACCTCAATCGCATGTTTAAAGCTTTTCACCACGCGGTGACCAAAATCGAACGTTGCCTGATTGGAGTTTCCGCCGAAGTACGTCTTCAAGAAATCCGAAAGCTCGCGTTTCTTCGTATCAAAGTCAAAGAGCAGGCAAAAAACAAGCGCGATGATGGAGCGGTCGTCTTTCGGAAGCTCAAACACCCCGTCTTTACAGCAAGACGCAAGCGTTCCCTCATAATCAAAATTGCGAAGCGTGTCCGTGATGATATCACAGAGGAGCTGTTCTTCCGCAATGCACTTGAGAAGCGCTGAGATCTTTGCATCCGCCAGAATGAACTTACTCGTCACCAGATCCATGCAGCAAAACGAAAAGCGTTTCAAGGATTCGTGTGTCATAAATACCTCCCTGCCTTTGGCAGCAAAACGACATAACTTGCCTATTTTGCAAACTATACCGAATAAATTATACCATAATCCTTGAGCCTCGCAAAACAAAATTATGCAGTCTGCACAATTTTTTATCTTTTGGCACAATTCTATTGATATTTTCACCGTTTTGATTTATAATATCAGTACGTTAAAAGGGAGGCATATCGTATGAAGGCAGTAAACGTAACCCTGAATATGGCGGAAAACGTCAAGAAATTTGTCAACATCGTCAACCGTTACAGCTTCGACATCGATCTTCGAAGCGGCAGATTTGTCGTTGATGCGAAATCCATCCTCGGCATCTTCAGCTTGGACCTTGGAAAACCTCTTATTATGGAGATTTACGCAGACGATTGCGACGAGCTTTTGGAAGAGATCAAAGCATTTCGCATTTAATCTTCCCCAAAGAAAATGCAACCCGTGACGGACCGCTGATCGACTGCTCATGCGGTCCGTTTTAATGAAACTTTCCCCTTCGGGGAACACAATAAAGATAAGGGCGGATATCCCATGGAAAACGAAAAAGAAATTTTCATCCCTCAATTCAACAACGAAACAGACGAGAAGACGCTCAATAAGCTCATCCTCCTTTTCGTTTTTGACAAGATGGAAGTTGCTGTTTCGGAAAACTCCCTTCTTGATATTTGCTGCAGCGCAAACGCTTGGATCCCCTATATGGACTGCAAGCCGCTCATCTCCGAGCTTTTGGACTCTGAGTTCATTTACTCAATCAAGCGCCAGCATGCACACGGCCCCCTCTTTTCCATCACACCGAACGGAAGAATGTGCCTTGCGTACTTCTTTGCGAAGATCCCCTCCTCTTTGCGTGAGGACATTGCGGGTTTCGTCAAAGCAAACAGAATGAAGTACCGTCGCAAGCAAGAGTACGATTCGGATTATTACAAAAACAGCGACGGAACTTACACCGTTGCGCTCAAGATCCTCGATCTCACAAAACCCGTTTTGGAAGTCAAGTTCTCCATCCCCGACCGCTCGACCGCAAAAGCCGTCTGCAAGAATTGGGATGAAAAGGCCGCTTCCTTTTACGAGGTGCTGTACGATACCTTAGTCGATTAAAACAAACATTTGGAGGTTGAATTTTATGCCATCTTACAGAACAACTGGAACTTGTTCCCGTGAAATTCTTTACAACGTTGAAAACGGAATCATCACCGACGTGAAATTTATCGGCGGATGCAGCGGTAACTTGCAGGGAATCAGCAAGCTTGTCAAGGGTCAGAAGATTGACGACGTGATTGAAAGGCTGAAAGGAATTAAGTGCAGAGCAGGAACGTCTTGCCCCGATCAGCTCGCGCGTGCGCTTGAGCAGTATAAGTCGGAAAACGCTTAAAATCAAACGTTAAAACTTTTAAAGAGGCTTCTAAACGAACGGAAGCCTCTTTTTTTGTTTTCAAAAATAAAAAGCGTGGCACGTTTGCCACGCTTTTTTCTTAGAGCTTATTTCTCTGGATCTTGCCGCTGATGGTTTTGGGCAACTCGTCGCGGAAGACGACCACTCTAGGGTACTTATAAGGAGCGGTGTGATCCTTGACGTACTTCTGAATCTCTTTTTTGAGCTCTTCGCTCGGCTCCGTTCCCTTCGTGAGAACGATGCTTGCTTTGACGACCTGACCGCGAACCTCGTCGGGAACGGCAGAAACACCGCACTCCAAGACGTACGGAAGTTCCATAATGACAGATTCGATCTCAAAGGGTCCGATGCGGTATCCGGAGGATTTGATAACGTCGTCCACACGGCCAACGTACCAGAAGTATCCGTCTTCATCGCGCCAAGCGGTGTCGCCGGTATGATAAACATCGTCATGCCAAGCCTCCTTGGTCTTGACCTCATCGAGGTAGTACTCCTTGAATAGACCGCAAGGAACGCTCTTATCCGTATGGATGACGATCTCACCCACTTCACCGGGAGCGACCGTGTTGCCGTCCGCATCCACGATGTCCACGTCGAACTGCGGAGAAGCCTTTCCCATCGCGCCGACCTTGGGGGTCGTTCCGAACAGGTTTGCGATCGCAAGCGTGGTCTCGGTCTGACCGAAGCCTTCCATGATCTCAAGCCCCGTTGCCGCTTTGAACTGATTGAAGACCTCGGGGTTCAACGCCTCGCCTGCCGTCGTCATATGGTGGATGGAAGAGAGGTCGAACTTAGAGAGATCTCCGCGAATGAGCATACGGAGCATCGTCGGGGGTGCACAGAACGTCGTGATGTTATATTTTGCAAACATCGGAAGGATGTCATTTTCGTCAAACTTGTCGAAGTCGTACACAAACACAGCGCCTTCGCACAGCCACTGCCCGTACAGCTTGCCCCAGAGGGATTTGCCCCAACCCGTGTCTGAAATGGTGAGGTGCAAACCGTCGCGCTCACAGCAGTGCCAATACTTCGCGGTGACGAAGTGACCGAGCGCGTACGTATGCTTATGCGCCGCCATCTTGGGATTGCCCGTCGTTCCGGACGTGAAGAACATCAGCGCCGTCTCATCGCCGCAGGATGCGTCAGCAGGTCGATCGAAGACTTCGGAACACTGAACGTACTCCTCGTCGAAATCAAGCCAACCTTCTTTTGCGCCGCCCACCATCAACAGATGTTCGACCTGAGGGCACTTCTTTGCCGCGCTCTCTGCGAATTGATAGGTGTCGCCATCCGCCGTGCAGACGATCGCCTTCACGCCTGCAGAATTATAGCGGTACTCAAAGTCGTGTTCCTTGAGCTGATTGGTTGCAGGGATCGCAACTGCGCCGAGCTTGTGAAGCGCAACCATGCAGAACCAGAACTGATAATGACGCTTTAAGACGAGCATGACCTTATCGCCGCGCTTGATTCCCAAAGATGTGAAGTAATTTGCGACCTGGTTGGAAGCACGCTTGATGTCTTTAAACGTGAATCTTCTCTCGTTCTTCTCCTTGTCGAGGTGGAGCATTGCGAGCTTCTCGGGGTACTTCTTTGCGATTCCGTCCACAATGTCGAATCCGAAGTTGAAGGTGTCGGTGTTCTTAAACTTGATGTCAAGAAGCGCGCCGTTTCCATCTTCCACGGTGTCCACAAACTTTTCGCAAACCAACTTTGCGCTCTTTTTTGCGGACATAACGCTCTTTCGAACAACGGGCTCTTCGGTGTCATCGCCCGACATGACGACCGCGCAGAAAACGCAGTCTTTGCCGTCCACAGCGATCATTCCGTGCGGAGTGGACGAATTATAGTAAATGCTGTCACCCTCGCCGAGGATCTCAACGTGATCTCCGATCTGAACTTTCAACTTTCCCGAAAGAACGAGGTCGAATTCCTGACCGGAGTGCGTGGTCAAGTGAATGGGCTTGTTCTGCTGTGCCGCAGAGTACTCATACTTTACCCAGTACGGCTCGGCAAGCTTGTCCTTAAACTTTGGGGCAAGGTTTGCGATGTCAATGCCGTCTTCTTTCGCCGTTTCTTGGCCCTGACCTTTACGCGTGACGGTATAGCTTGAGAGCTTTGCAGAACTTCCCTCAAGAAGGTCGGTCATATCAACGCCGAATGCCAATGCACACTTGTGAATGAAAGAAAACGGAATGTCAGCCTTGCCGCTCTCATATAAGAGGTACTGTTTTTCGTTGACGTCCGTCTTTTCCGCCATAATCGCAACCGAAAAGCCCATGATCTCACGTAACTCTCGGATACGGGATGCGATTTCCGACAACTGTCTTAGCGTGTTGTTTGTGTTCATTGTTGTGCCCTCTCTTAAAAAAATTTTGAACCGCTTTGTCTTTTCGCGGTCTTTGTCAAACAATAAAAAAACCGCCTCAAAGATTTCTTTGAGACGGGTAAATTCTTTTTACTCGCGGTACCACTCAAATTGCAGCTTTCGCTACCACTTCAGAGTCTATCAACTCCTATGCCTTGACGCAGCAATCACGGAAAGCGCCTACTCGGAAATTCCTTTGGGGCCTCAGCTCGGAAGTGATGGGATATTCTCCGTTTCTTTTTGCCGAGATCACACCGCCCTCGACTCTCTGTGAAAAAGTGCAACAGAATCCGTCTTCGTCATCGCTTTTACTATGAAGTTGATTGAATTTTAGCACCAATAAAAAGGGAATGTCAAGCATTTTTCGCGCACTTTGAAAAAAAACAACATTTTGAGAACGTGTTTTGCGTTCTTACAACAAGAATTTAAGCGATTATACAAAACACCTTGAAAAATCTGTTATTTTTGTTATAATAAATAAGAAGATCAATTGAAGTTTGGTGTATTACGATATGAAACATCCCGAAAAATGGAGAGAAACAGAGAATCCTTACGATTTCCCATATAAGAACTTTTCTTTATTGGAAGTAATTGGATATCCTCACGCCGGAAACGATGTTTTTCACGTTAGAGGCATTTATCAGAAAAAAGAAGTTGAAGCATACGTGAAAGCAGCACGGCAACCGGGAGCCGACATAGAAAATGAAATCAATACCGTACGATCCATCAACTGTGAACTTGCGCCTTTTATTATCGATCACGATGAAGAAAAGAAACATTTTTGTGTTTCGCTCGCAAAGCAAGGAGAGCGCTTGTCCACGATCGTTGGTGCGAATTCGAACAATGCTTCTTTGGATTATCTCTATGAATATGGGCAAACTCTCGCAAAATTGCACGCAAAAGAAGGAGTTTTCCCGGATGTAAAAGATCGCCGATTCTTTCATATCCCGGAAAAACAATATTTTTTAGACTGCGAATTGGAATTTGTTCATGACTTTTTAGTTTCACATCAACCAAAAGACGTTCACAAATGCTTTTGTCACGGAGATTTTCACTACGCCAATCTGCTTTGGAAAGACAAACATATCTCTGCAATCTTAGATTTTGAACTTTCCGGTTGGGGCAACAAAGAATTCGACATCGCTTGGTCATTGATTCTTCGTCCGGGGCAAAGATTTTTAAGCACTGACGCTGAAATTTCACTGTTTATGAGCGGTTATCTCTCCGTTGGAAACTGTGTCTTGGAATATGTGAAGTATTATATGGTTCTTATCTATTCTCATTTTTATAAGCTCGGCAAAGATAATTTCGCCTATCAGTCTTATATCAAAAACGTGTTCCTTGAGTATTGCAAAAAATAGCAGCTGAATTCCAATTTGTGGAGATAACGCGATTCAAATCCACAAAAAAAAGACTAACGAGAGATCGTTAGTCTTTTTTGACTGTTTTACGCATTTTTCTTTGCGTGATAGAGCTCATATTTCTGCTCGTACACCTGGGAAATTCCGCGATTTCTGCAGTTGTCAAGCTGTCCTTTCCCGACCGTCTCCTGATAAAGTCCACAGCACTCTTCCACCGTCAACTCAGCAAAGCGCTTGTTAAGCTTTTCCGTAAGCTCACCGATAAGCTCGCTGTAAGTCGGGTCGGAATAGAGGTTAACCTTCTCATCGGGGTCGGTTGCAAGGTCGTAAAGCTGATGTTCGCCGTCCACGTTGTTCAAAACGAGTTTGAAGCGTTCCGTTCGGATCATGCGAACGGGTCCAAACTCACTCTGCATAAAGATGACGTCTCTTCCGCCTTCCTCCCCCTTCAGGAGGGAAACGATGGAGCTTCCTGCGCGCAAGCTGTTCTCGGGCGCTTTTTCTCCAGCAAGCTCAATGAGCGTGTCAAAGAGGTCGGTATGCGAAACCATCGCATTGCAGACGACACCGCGCTTAAAATCTCCCTCGGCAGGCTTGATGATCAAGGGAACGCGCACGGACTGTTCATACATATTCTGCGGATACGTTCCGTTGCCCTTGCCCCAGACGCCGTGATGTCCGATGTTCATGCCGTTGTCGCCGGTGAAGACGATGATGGTGTTCTCGTAAAGTCCCTTTTCCTTCAGAAGGTCCACAACGCGCTTTAAGTTGCGGTCCATTGCGGTGACTGCCGTGAAATATCCCTGCACGAATTCACGACGCTTTTCGGGCGTGTCGCCAACGAAAAAGTGTGAAACCTGATTCTTGTGAATGGGGTTGACGGGGATCTCATCAAACGTTGCGCTGTCATATTCCTGCCAAACGTCTTCGGGGTGCTGGTCTTTCGTCCACGCCTTGTGCGGCGCGGTATAGTGAATGCCGAGATAGAAGGGCTTTTCTCCGTCACGGCTGTCGATGAACTCAAGCGCGTGATCGGTGATGACGTCGGTGACGTACTTGTTGAAGTGCTTCACGTCGCCGTCGATATACATATCATAATCCTTATAATGACATCCGCCGCTCAAGATCGTCTTCCAGAAGACGTACCCTTTGCGGTGCTTCATCGTGTCGCCCAAGTGCCACTTGCCCGAAAGAGCAATGTCGTACCCCGCGTCTGCAAGAACGTCGGTCACGAGGGTGCAATCCTCCAGGTAATCCACCACGCGCAAGCACCTGTCTGCCCCGCCGAGGCGACGGATCGCATCCTCCGGCAAACGGCTTGTATCAACACTTCCTGCTTTCAACCAATCGTGAACTCCGTG
>JAZNLR010000088.1:0-4943 GCA_045579195.1 Clostridia bacterium
TCGGACCTTCCGGCTGCGGCAAGTCCACAACCCTGCGCATGATCGCGGGCTTTGAACTGCCCACCGAAGGAGAAATTTTGATCGATGGCAAGAACATTGTGGACGTTCCGCCCCATCTTCGCCCCGTCAACACCGTCTTCCAGAAGTATGCACTCTTCCCTCACCTGAACGTCTTTGAAAACATCGCGTTCGGTCTGAAGATGAAGCGCAATGAAACCCCCATTCTCAATGCAGACGGAACGCCCGTTCTTAACAAGGACGGTTCTGTCAAAGTCAAAAAGGAAAAAATTGCACGTTCTGTCATTGAACGTAAAGTCCGCTCCGCACTCAAGATCGTCGGTCTCACGGGATATGAAAAGCGCGACGTCAACTCTCTCTCGGGCGGACAGCAACAGCGCGTCGCGATCGCGCGCGCAATTGCAAATGAACCGAAGATCCTTCTTCTCGATGAACCCCTTGGTGCGCTCGACCTCAAGATGCGTCAAGAAATGCAGCTTGAACTCAAAGAGATGCATCAGAAACTGGGCATCACTTTCATTTACGTCACGCACGACCAAGAAGAAGCGCTCACGATGAGCGACACCGTCGTCGTTATGCGCGACGGAGAGATCCAGCAGATCGGAACGCCTGAAATGATTTACAACGAGCCGAAGAATGCATTCGTTGCAAACTTCATCGGCGAGAGCAATATTTTAAACGGCATTATGCTTGAAGACTTCCTCGTTCGCATTGAAGGGCAAGACCTCGAATGTCTTGATAAAGGCTTTCAACAGAATGAGGACGTCGACGTCGTCATCCGCCCGGAAGACATCTATATCACCGACCGAAACGAAAAGGGCAAGTTCCACGGAACCGTCATTTCCTCCGTCTTCAAGGGCGTGCATTACGAAATGATGGTCAAAACCGAAAGCGGCTGTGAGTTTGAAGTGCGCGACACGCGTGAATTCAAGCCGGGCAGTGAGGTTTCTCTCTTCATTGATCCTGACGACTTGCACATTATGCACAAACAGCGCGTCACCAACACCCTCTATGGAGAGGTCGTTGACTTCTGCAAGATCGACGTTGCCGGCGGAACGTTCGCTTGCAACACCAATAAGCTTCTCGACCACCCCACCCTTAACGAAGAAAAGCGTCCTGTGGATGCAGATGGAAACGAGATCTCCCTCGTGGGAACGAAGGTCGTTGCCACCGTTCCGTTTGACAAGATCATCTTGACGGACGACGAGGAAGACGGAATCGTCGGCGGTGACGTCATCTCCATTCTCTTCAAGGGCACGCATTACCACGTTCAGGTCCGCACGGACGACGGCGTTGACTTCTTCGTCGACACGCAGGACCAGTGGGACGACGGCGACCGCGTTGGCATTGACGTCAATCCCCGCGACATCAAACTCGTGCGTGCGGAGGTGGAATGATGCGCAAGCTCACGTTCTCGCGTAAGTACCTCGGCATTCCATATGCCGTGTTCTTGGCGATCTTCATCATCCTCCCCATCTTCCTGGTGGTGTGGTATGCCTTTACGGATGCAAACGGTAAATTCACGCTTGCAAACTTTGCGAACTTCTTCACGCCCACCGTGTTGACCGCCTCGCTTTACTCCCTGTTCATCGCAACGCTTACCACTCTTTTATGCCTGCTGATTGCATACCCGGTGGCGTACATCCTGGCACGGAGCAAGAGCAATAAGTCCGCGATCCTCGTTCTGCTGTTCGTTCTCCCGATGTGGATGAACTTTCTGCTTCGAACGCTCGCAACGCGCGAGATCTTCCTTGCAATGAACGAGATCTTCGGCGCAAATACCGTTGTTCTCGGAATGGGAACGACCCTGTTCGGCATGGTCTACAACTTCTTGCCCTTCATGGTTCTCCCTCTTTACACGACGATGCTCAAGATGGATCAGAGCCTCATTGAAGCGGCGCAGGACCTCGGTGCAACCCCCGTTCAGGTCTTCGTTCACACCGTCATTCCCCTCTCGAAGCCGGGAATCATCAGCGGCGCGATGATGGTCTTCATGCCCACCATCTCCACCTTCGTCATCAGTGAGATGTTGAGCGGCGGCAGAATTTACTTGCTCGGCAACCTCATCAACTTGAACTTTACTGCAGGACACAACTGGAACTTGGGATCCGCAATTTCCCTCGTCATCCTCATTCTGATCGGAATTTCGATGTTCTTGACCCGCGGTCAGGACGTTGAAAACACGCGAGGTGGATTATGGTGAAAAAACTTCTCAGCGGATTCTATATCCTCCTCGTCCTTGCGTTTATTTACGTCCCCATTGCATTCGTCATGATCTATTCCTTCACGACGTCCAAAGTTATGGGAACGTGGAACGGATTCACGCTTGAACTCTATCGCGACCTTTTCGACCCATCCAACGCAAAGAGTTTGGAAATTATGTCGGCATTCCGCAACACTATTGTTCTTGGATTAAGCTCCGCCGCCATTTCCACCCTTCTCGGAACGATGGCCGCGATTGGAATTTACAATATGAAGCAAAAGACCGCAAAGGTCATGACGCTTGCAAACCAGATCCCCATTCTCAACGCAGAGATCGTCACCGGTGTCTCGCTGATGATGCTCTTCGTTCTCTTCGGAATGAAAAACGGCTTTGTGACCCTGCTTCTCTCTCACGTCGCGTTCTGCACGCCGTACGTCGTTTTGAGTGTTCTGCCCAAGCTTCAGCAGATGAACACCTCAACTTACGAAGCCGCCCTTGATTTGGGAGCACCCCCGTGGAAGGCCATTTTTATGGTCGTCATCCCCGCAATCCTGCCGGGCGTTCTGACGGGCTTTTTGCTTTCGTTCACGTTGTCCATTGACGATTTTGTCGTCACATCTTTCAACAACGGAACATTCGAGACGCTGTCCACGTTTATTTATGCGGACGCAAAGAAAGGCGGTCTCACCCCCACCCTGCGCGCACTGTCAACGTTGATTTTCGCTTTCGTGCTCTTCCTGCTCGTCATCGTCAATCTCCGTTCGGCACTCAGCAATAAAAAACAAAATGGAAAAACTGTAACAAAAGGAGCAAAAAAATGAAGAAAATTATTTGCCTGATCCTCTGTGCGTTCATCGCACTCACCGCCTTTGCAGGCTGCGGTGGCACGGAAAACCGTGACAACGTTCTCAAGATCTATAACTGGGCTGCGTACATCGACGAGACCGTCATCGAAGATTTCGAGACCTATTACCGCACGAAGACCGGCAACGAGGACTTTGAGGTCATCTATTCCACGTTCGATACGAACGAAACCATGTACACCAAAATCGCGAAGGGCAAGGAAGATTACGACTTGATCTGCCCGTCGGATTACATGATCGAGAAGATGCTCAGCGAAAACCTCTGCAAGCCCCTCGATATGGACGTCATCACCAACTATGACAACATTCCCTCTTATATCCGCGACGAATATGAGTCCATCAACGGCGTATATTACAGTGAAGACACCATCTTCTCCGTTGGATATTTCTGGGGAACGCTCGGCATTCTCTACAACGCAAACGAGATCACCGAAGCTGAACTCGAGGAAAAGGGTTGGGCAATCCTCTGGGACGAGGAGTATAAGAACCAGATCTATATGAAGGATTCCGTTCGTGACAGCTATGCTGTCGGCGTTCTCTACGCTTTCGAAAAGGAATTCAAAAAGGCTCAGAAGGATTATGAGTCCGGCGAGATGACTCTCACGGCTTACCAGAATCGCCTCAACGAGCTCTTCAACGACACCAGCGCAGAAACTGTCGCAAAGGTTGAAAAGGTTCTCAAAGAACAGCGTGAAGTGGTCAACGCGATGTACGACGTTGACAACGACAAGAACGCGCTCATCAACGGAACTGCTCTTCTGGACGTTTCCTGGAGCGGTGATGCAGCTTGGGCAATCGAGCAGGCAAAAGAAGCCAACAACGGCATCGAGCTCGCTTATTACATCCCCTCTTACGGTTCCAACGTCTGGTTCGACGGATGGTGCATCCCTGCGTACGCAGAAAATGAGGAAGCTGCAAACGAATTCATCAATTACCTCTTGCAGCCTGAAATCGCGATCCGCAATATGGAAGCTGTCGGATATACTTCCGTTGTCGGAAGCGCCAAGTCCAACAACAAGATCTATAATTGGGTCAATGAAAACGCTCCTGAAGATGCAGCGCTCACCAACGTTTCGTACTTCTTCGAAGGAATGATCGAGATGAAGGTCAATGCCGTTCAGTACCCCGACATCAACCTCATCAACGCTTGCTCCGTCATGGCAGACTTTGGCTCTGCAAATGACCGCGTCATGGAAATGTGGACGCGCGTTCGCGGCAATGAACTCTCCAACGGCGTGATCATCGCAATCGCTGCGGTTGTTGCAGTTGTCGTCGTCGGTGCAATCGTCTATCTCGCGCTCAAGCCCGCAAAGGCAGTTAAGACCACGGCAAAGAAGACCCGCGAATATACCCCTGAGGACGACGAATAATTTTCAATGTAAAGTAAAACAAAAACAGCATCTTTTCACAAGATGCTGTTTTTTTTATTGCTCAAATTCAAAGTGTTTCGGGAACTGCGCTGATGAGAACCTTCAGCGCCTTTTCAAAGTTTGCCTCTCCCTTCTTGAAGCCCTTCTCCCGAAAGATGTCCGTCTCGCGCATCTCCTCTGCAATCTTCCCCTTCACCTCGTCAACGAGGTCGGAAAGGGTCAATTTGCGGAAGCGATCAATACCCAGCTTTCGCGCAAGGCTTTCAGTTGCGGCGATGAAAATATCCTCATAATTGCCGTTTTTATCGATCTTAAACCGAGCGGCGATGTCGGGAATGAAATGTTCAAAGATCATGCGCTTATCGTACTTCTCGTCGTAATTCATCAACATTCCGATCTTATCCGTCGTCTCCTGATTCAAGTTGAAGAAGACGCCCGCAAGACTGTCCTGCTTGACGGGGGTCAGATAGTAGAGCTTCCCTGCAAGAC
>JAZNLR010000089.1:0-22658 GCA_045579195.1 Clostridia bacterium
GCCTTTGCTCGAAGCTCCTGAATGATTCCGATGAGCGTGTTGAAAAAGACGATGACGATAAAGAACGTGTCCTTATATTCCCCGATTGCAAACAGAATGGCAAAGATCGCCCCGCACAGCAAGTTAAAGAACGTAAAGATGTTGGAAATGAGGATCTGCGGTACCGTCTTGCTGCTTCCGATGCGGACTTTGTTCGTCCAGCCCTTTTCGACGTGCGCATTCACCTGCTCTTCCGTCAAACCAAGCTCAATATCCGTTTCGGGGCGTTCCTCCTCAACGAGCTGAACAGGATCACCCTTCTTTCTTCTTTTGCGCGTCAGTGTGAGGGAAAGATCGGAAAAGTCTGCAAACGGCTCGGACTGCTGTCCCTCACCATCTTCAACGATTTCATCTTCCAGCATGAGGTCGTCGATCTCTTCTTTTTCTTTTCGATATAATTTCAATTCGGTTTCTCCGTCATGTGATTTCGTAAAAACCCGCAAAATCCACGATTTTGCAGTTTCTTGTTCGTCTATTTTATCATTTTAACCGCCAAATATCAACCCATTTGGCGAAAAATACATGATTTTCACACAGAAAGACAAAAAATCCCCTCGCACTCCTGCAAGGGGATAAATTCTTATTCTGAAACGAGAACTGCTGCTCCCAAAAGCCCTGCATCGTTTCCGAGCGTTGCGGGCGTGATCTCCAACGGTGCATGTGCGACCCCGCCATACACCTTTGCCGCAACAAGTGCTTTCAACGGTCTTGTGAGAAACTCACCCTGCGCGCTCACGCCGCCGCCCAACATCACACATTCGGGGCGTAAAATGTTCACGAGATTGACAATCCCCTCACCGAGCATCTTGATATACTTTGCAACGACGAGCTTTGCCGATTGATCTCCCGTCTTCGCGCATTCAAACGCCGTCAGACCGGAAACGTTTTCCAAACTTCCTTGCGAAAACTCCCACATGGTCGAGTTTTGATCCTTCTCCATCGCGCGCTTGGTCTCACGGATGAGCGCCGTTGCCGAAGCATACACCTCAAAACAACCACGCCTGCCGCACGCACAGATCTCACCTCCCGAAACGATCACCGTGTGCCCAATTTCTGCGCCCGCCGAGCGATATCCTTCAAACAATTTCCCATCCAGGATGATTCCGCCGCCGATGCCCGTCCCGAGCGTGATGAGAACGCTGTTTTTATATCCTTTCCCAGCACCGAAACGGGCCTCTCCAAGCGCAGCAACGTTTGCATCGTTTGCAATGCGAACGGGAACGTTAAACGTCGCTCGAAACATCGAAACAATGGGGACATCTTTCCAATCGAGATTGCACGCATAGACGACAACACCTTCCTTGCCGTTGACAACGCCGGGGATTCCAATTCCGACCCCACGAAGATCATCTTTCACGATTCCTGCCTCATCCAAGAGCAACCGCGAAAGACACGCCATCTCCATAACGATAGCCTCAGCCCCACGCTCAGGATCTGTTTTCACACTCTTGCGCGCAAGGATCTCTCCGTCGTCGCTGACAAGCGCAAACTTAATGCCCGTTCCTCCAAGGTCAATTCCAATGGAAACCATACCCTCTCTCCTCAATCTTTTTCACCGATATTATACACCATTTCCCTTGCAAAAACAAGACCTTCCAAGAAAAAAGACCCACCTTTTTTGGCAGGTCATTTTGATTACAGTTTTAACAAGAGCTCCAAAAGTTCTTTTGGCGTCTTGACAAACGTTCGTGCGCCCTCTTTTGCAAGCTCCTCTTGCGTGCGGTATCCCCAAAGAACGGAAATCGCATGAACGCCTGCGTTCTTTCCGGTGAGAAAATCCGCTTCCCCGTCTCCAACAAATGCAACCTCATCAGGGCTTGCCTCCGCAAGCTTGGCAATCTCCAAGGCGGCGGAAGGGTCGGGCTTTAACGCACGCACTCCGTTGTCGCCGTAGACACGGAAAAACTCAAACTGTGAAAAGCGAAGATCCATCCCAAGCTTGACGACTCCCTCCTCTTTGTTGGAGAAGACGGCAAGCTTCACACCACGTTCAGACAACGCGGAAAGCACCTCGTAGATCCCGTCGTAAACGGTGGCGTAAGCATACGATGCAGCGCCGTAAATCTCAAGATACCGCGCGGTCGCCTTTTTCAGGAATGCCTCGTCGCACGGTTTTGTGACCGAGCAAGCGCGCTCCACCAGCTTATAGACGCCTGCTCCAACGAAACGATAGACCTGCTCCAAAGAAACGGGCTCAAACGCAAGCTCTTTTAAAAGCGCATTGACCGAATGGTGAATGTCCGGAATACTGTCTATGATGGTTCCGTCCATATCGAAAATGACACACTTTAACATTGCCGTCCCCTTTGTTTACATCTTTTCGGGCGTTTCAATTCCGATGAGGGAGAGCCCGATCTTGATGACATCACGCGTACACTTCGTCAAAAGCAACCGGAAGTTTTTCACGCCCTCACGCTCGCCGAGGATGCGGCAGTCAATGTAGAACTTATTGAACTGTGCCGCAAGCGCAACGACATGGCGAGTGACCATTGCCGGCTCATACTTCTCGGCAGCATCTTTGATGACCTTCGGGAAGCCCTCCAAGAGCTTGACCAATGCGTACTCCGTGTCCGTGATGCCGTCAAACGAGGGTGTGCCGATCTCTCCGCCCTTTTCGAGAACACTGTTTGCACGCGCAAAGGTGTACTGCACGTACGGCGCGGTCTCCCCGTCAAAGTTGAGAACGCGGTCATAGCTGAACGAAATGTCCTTAATGCGATTGTTGATGAGCGCGGAGAAGACAACAGCTCCCGTTCCGATCATGCGCGCGGTTTCGTCCGCATTTTCAAGGTCGGGGCTCTTTTCCTGAATGATCTCCTTCGCCTTTTCGATGCACTTATCAATGACTTCTTCCAAAAAGACGACGTTGCCCTTTCTCGTGGAAAGCGCACCGACTCCCTCTAAGGAGACCATTCCAAACGCAACGTGTTCGCAATCCTTCGCCCAAGGTTCTTCCATCAACTCAAGCACCTTAAACAACTGCTTGAAATGGAGATTCTGCTGATATGCCACAACGTACAGACACTTATAGAAGTCGTACGTAGCCTTTCTGTAATACACGGCAGCGAGGTCGCGCGTTGCGTATAGCGTGGCGCCGTCTGCCTTCACGAGCAGACACGGCGGCATTCCGTATGCCTCGAGGTCGACCACTTTCGCACCCTGGCTTTCGGAAAGAAGCCCTTTCTGCTCGATCTTATCGAGAACAGGTTGCATCTTATCGTTATAAAAGCTCTCTCCGTTATACGAATCAAACTTGATATTCAATCGATCATAAAGACGGTTGACTTCTCTAAGCGTGACTTCCTTAAACCAATCGAAAAGGGCAAGTGCCTCCTTGTCGCCGTCTTCAATGCGCTTAAACCAATTGCGCGCCTCGTCGTCAAGAGTAGGATCTTTTTCAGCTTCCGCATGGAAACGGACATAAATGTCCAACAACGCACGAATTCCACCGCGGTCGATCGTTTCACGGTCACCCCACTTATGATACGCCACAATGAGCTTTCCGAATTGCGTTCCCCAATCGCCCAAGTGGTTGATGCCCACCGTGCGGTAGCCGAGGAAACCAAAGATTCGGTAAAGCGCAGCGCCGATGACCGTCGTGGAGAGATGCCCAATATGGAAAGGCTTTGCGATGTTGACCGAAGAATAGTCAATGCACACCGTTTTTCCCGCACCGAGGTCGCTCGAGCCGTAAGCCATTCCCTTTTCCAGGATCTCGCGAACGGTCTCTTCGCAGAATTTCTCCTTGCTCACGCGAAAATTAAGGTATCCACCCTGCACCTCGCAGGACGTGATGACCGAATCTCCTTCGAACGCAGTTGCAAGCTCTGCCGCGATCGCCATTGGGCTCTTGCGAAGCACCTTTGCGTACTTAAAGCACGGCAACGCATAATCCCCCATTTCAGGGTTTGGTGGAGTGACAACAGAAGAAATGAGCTCCTGTTCGCTGTCAAGGCCACGCGCCGCAAGCACGGATGCGATGTGTTGTCTATAATCCATAATCTTTTCCTCTTTTCGAAATATCTCTTAACAGTTTACCACATCGCCGCCCAAAATGGCAAGGAAAATCAAAGACAAATCGACACCGCGCCTAAAACGAGCGTATAAAATGCAAACGGGAGATACTGTGCGCGCGCCGCAATGCGAAGCATCAACCGCACCGAGAAGAACCCGAAAATTGCCGACGTGAGAAACCCGACCGTAAGACACAGCGGCGAAACTGCACCCATTCCTCCTTGAAAAAGGAGCTCAAAGACGACCGATCCCAAGATGATGGGAATGCTCGCAAGAAAAGAAAAACGCGAAGCGCTCTCTCTCGATTCTCCGCAAAATAGTGCCGCGGCAATGGTGCTTCCCGAGCGTGAAATTCCGGGAAGGCACGCAATCCCTTGTACGACGCCTACAAAAGCAGCTGTGCTTGTTCGCACTTCCGTTCGAAACGGCGAACGAAGCCACTCTTTCCCGAAATGACAGAGAAAGAGAATGGCGGCGGTGATGAGAAAACCAAAGCGGAAAAAGGTGTTAAAAAAGCTCTCAGGCAAGAGAAACTCGATAACCAGCGCAAAGACAACGGTGATCACGGTTGTCAAGGCAAGCTTTCCCGTGAGCGGAACAAACGGGTGCTTGACAAGCGCGACAAGCTCCTTCCAAAACGCCGCAACAACGGCAAGGAGCGTTCCCAAGTGCACGACGACGTGAAACGCCATATAGTCCCCCTCCAAACCAAACAGCTCTTCCAACAAGAAGAGATGTCCGCTTGACGAGACGGGCAAGAATTCGCAAAGTCCCTGAACAAGACCGAAGATAAACGCTTGAAAAACTGTCATACGCGCCTCCAAAAGACAATCTGCCTATAAATATGCTCATTTGAGGTACTTTTATTTTCATTTTCGCCTTGCCGCCACAAAAAAAAGGCTTCGCCGAAACCGACGAAGCCATATTTTTGTTTGTTTACACCAATTATCCCAACAACGCAACAATGAGATCCCAAAGCGGCGTGATGCTCGCGAGAACGGGAACGAGAACGAGAGAGATGACAGACATCAACTTGATGAGGATGTCCATTGCAGGGCCTGCCGTGTCCTTAAACGGATCGCCAACGGTATCGCCGGTGATGGCAGCTTTGTGCGTTTCACTTCCCTTTCCGCCGAAGTTTCCTGCTTCAACGAACTTCTTTGCGTTATCACATGCACCGCCTGCGTTTGCCATGAAAACAGCAAGCATAATCGCGGAAACGAGTCCGCCGATGAGCAAGCCGCCAAGACCTGCCGAACCGAGAACGAAACCTGCCGCAATGGGAGAGATGAGAACGATCAATCCGGGAACGATCATCTCGCGCAAGGATGCTCTCGTGGAGATGTCGATGCATCTGTTGTAATCAGGCAACATCTTGCCCTCCAGAATTTCAGGATGCGCTTCATACTGCGCACGCACCTCGTCAACCATCTTGTTTGCCGCACGACCAACCGAGCCGATGGTCAATGCGCTGAAGAGGTACGGAAGCATTGCACCGACGAGCATGCCGATGAGAACCTTCGGGTCCGCAAGGGAGATCTCCACCTTTGCAGCCTCAATAAAGGAAATGATGAACGCCAAAGACGTCAAGGTTGCAGAACCGATGCAGAAGCCCTTTCCGATTGCTGCAGTCGTGTTACCAACAGCATCGAGCTTGTCGGTGATTTCGCGAACCTCGTGCGGAAGCTCCGCCATTTCTGCAATACCGCCTGCGTTATCCGCAATGGGGCCGTATCCGTCGACAGAAACGGTGATTCCAACAGTGGAGAGCATTCCGACAGCTGCAAGCGCAATTCCATAGCTTCCACCGAAGAAGTATGCCACGGCAATGACTGCCGCAAGGCATGCGATGGTGAGCCAGGTGGACTTCATTCCAACGCCCACACCTGCAATGATGTTGGTTCCGTGACCGGTGGTGGATTCCTTTGCGATCTGCTTAACAGAAGAATATTCATCCGAAGTGTAAAGCTCGGCGATAAAGCCAATGCCGATGCCCGCAAGAAGACCCGCGATAACGCAGACAAGAAGCTTCCAATCGCCAACGTAAAGAACGGCAAGCAAGATTGCCGCAACAACGACGATGGCCGTCGCGATATAGGTTGCAATGTTGAGTGCCTTGTGGGGATCTGCCCACTTTTTCGCGCGAATGATCACAACGGAAATGATCGCCGCAAGTGCGCCGATTCCGCAGAGGATGATCGGGAACAGCAAGTGCTTATCCGAAAGGCCGGTGAAGAGCGCCATGGTGAGCGCGGAGAGGATGGACCCGACGTAAGATTCCGTAAGGTCAGAGCCCATACCTGCGATATCGCCAACGTTGTCACCAACGTTATCCGCGATGGTTGCGGGGTTTCTGGGGTCATCCTCAGGAATGCCTGCTTCCAGCTTTCCGACAAGGTCTGCGCCAACGTCTGCCGCTTTCGTGTAAATTCCGCCTCCGACGCGCGCAAAGAGCGCGATCAAAGAGCAACCCAGGCTATATCCCGTGAGAATCTGAACAGGAGCATGGATGTCGCCGAAGATCGCGTACACAACGAACGTGATGAGCGCAAGACCCAAAAGACCGAATCCAACAACTGAGAGACCGAGAACAGCGCCACCGCTGAATGCAATGCGAAGTGCGCCGGACATTCCCTCGTCACGCGCTTTGATAGTGGTTCTTGCGTTTGCCTTGGTTGCGATGAACATTCCGATCCAACCTGCAGCCGCTGAGAACAGCGCGCCGATCACAAAGCAGATTGCCGCTTTCCAACCGATTCCCTCTGCCCCCTGCAATGCGGGAACAAAACCGAGAACAGTCAACAAAACGCCAATACCCAAAACGAACGGAATGATCAACTTATATTCACGCACGAGGAAGGTCATTGCGCCGTCATGAATGTGTTTGTGAATTCCTTCAACTTTCTGGTCATTGATCGCCACTCTTGACACCTTGCGGAACAGCACGAAGACGTACCCCAAAGTGATAACGGCGGCAAAGATGACGAGAATCAAAGGCATATAGATCTGTTTATCCATAAGTTATTCTCCTTTTACCATTTTATTTTTCTTTTTCTGCAAACTTTCACACGCAACGGTAAGAAAGATGCAAATATTTTACCACAACACGTTTCGATGTACAACCATTTTAACGCAAAATCGATATTTTTTCAAAGAAAATGAAAAAAAGAAGTTTTTTCAAGACGAAGATTTCCCGTTTACACCATCCCAAAGCTTGAAATATTCTGAAAAATATTGTACAATTAAGCTTGCAATTTAAAACAACGAAAAAGCAGGTGGAATCACAATGAAACTTGGAGTCGTGGGTCTTCCCAACGTCGGAAAAAGTACACTCTTTAACGCAATCACAAAAGCGGGCGCAGAAAGCGCGAATTACCCCTTCTGCACCATCGAGCCCAACGTCGGCATCGTTGCCGTTCCGGATGAGCGCCTCGATAAGCTTGCCGCGCTTTATGCAAGCAAGAAAATCACCCCGACCGCTATTGAATTCGTTGACATCGCAGGTCTTGTCAAAGGCGCATCCCGCGGCGAAGGCCTTGGAAACAAATTTCTTTCACACATCCGTGAAGTGGACGCCATCGTTCACGTCGTCCGCTGCTTTGACGATGACAACATCACGCACGTCGACGGCAACATCGATCCTGTCCGCGATATGCAAACCATCAACTTGGAGCTCATTCTTGCGGACATCGAGACCGCACAAAAGCGCCTTGACCGCGCGGTCAACATGAAAAAGACGGGCGACAAGAAATATGTCTTTGAATCAGAGACCTTGGAGCGCGCAGTCACGTGGCTCTCAGAAGAAAAACCCCTCCGCACGTTGGACGTCAACGAAGAGGAAAAGGCATTCTTGGATGCACAGTTCTTCCTCACCTCAAAACCCGTGATTTATGCAGCGAACATTGCGGAAAGTGACCTTGAAACGCCGGAGAGCGATCTTGCCCTCGTTCAGAAGGTCGTCGCGCAGGCGGCGGAAGAAAAAGCGGAAGTTCTGGTCATCTGCGCGAAGATCGAAGAGGATCTTGCCCAACTCGAACCCGATGAGCGCGCCATCTTCCTCGAAGAGCTGAACATCACCGAAAGCGGCCTTGATCGCCTCGTAAAGAAGTGCTATAAGTTGCTCGGCCTCATCTCCTACCTCACGGCAGGCGAAAAGGAGACCCGCGCTTGGACGGTTGAAGAGGGAACGAAAGCTCCGCAGGCTGCAGGAAAGATCCACTCCGACTTTGAAAAGGGCTTCATCCGCGCAGAGGTCGTGGATTATGAAACCTTGCTCTCCCTCGGAGGATACAACCAAGCGAAAGAAAAAGGTAAAGTCCGCTCGGAAGGCAAGGAGTACGTCGTCAAAGACGGTGACGTCATCCTCTTCCGCTTCAACGTTTAATTTTCATCTTTTAAAAAGCGACAAAAGGCAGAGAGCGCACAGCATTCTCTGCCTTTTCGATTTACAAGAAACAAAGTTTTCCTTTTTTTGCCATTATTTCCACTTTCACAGCATAGGATATTCTATCAGTTTTCTCGGAGGTTTTCCTATGCAACACTGTCCGATTTCAAAAGACACCCCCTATCCTACGCTTGTCGACCCAACACCCAACGTCCACACCGTTGCGATCTTGCAAAACCTGCTTGCCGCGCACAACAGCGAACTCACCGCCGTCTTGCAATATACCTTTCAAACGCAGATCGTCTCCCGTTTTGATCGCGACATCGCAAAGCGCATTGCGGAGGTGGCGCGCGTCGAAATGCACCATATGGACCTTCTCGGCAACGCCATTGTTGCATTCGGAGGAAAGCCGAAGTTCAAGGATGCGCGAAACCGCTTTTTTAACGGCGTTTATGTCAACTATGCCGACAACCTAAAAGCGATGTTGCAGGCAAACATTGAATCGGAAGAGTGCGCATGCCTGGAATATGAACGCGCAGCAAAAGAGGTTCGAAACGCAAGTCTTCAAGACCTTCTTCTTCGCATCCGTGACGAAGAAATTTTGCACCGCAACCTGTTTGAAAAGATTTTACTCTCCGCCTGTTTCTGGAGTGAGTGATTCGATTTTTCTACCCTCAAAAAAGAAAATGTCAGTCCAATTTTAGGCTGACATTTTCCATTTTACAAACAATATCACAATCAAGATAAGGTTTCACTGTCAAGTCCGTCACAGCGAACGGTCACAACGGAATCTGCCGTGACAATCATTTGCGCATGCCCGTGAAAGAGTTTTATCTCGTAAACAACGTTATCTTGCGTTCCGTTGGGATTGCCGTTTGCAATTCCCAAAAGCTCTGCCGCTTTGTCAAGACAAATCGTTTTGTCGCACGCGGGAAGCACCGTTCCGTTTTGATCAACGACCGAAACGTTCACAATCTTCACTGTTTGATTTTCCACAGTCGGCGTGACGTCTTCAAGCAAAAGCTTTTCTGCATCTCCTGCGGTCACTCTTTTGGAGGCGACCGTCTCTTCTCCACGTTTTGCAACCGCACAAATGTTGCCCGGAGCATATTTCACCTGCCACTCTGCTCTGCAGTTTTGAACCAAAACCTCGCCACAGCTTTCCCCATTCACAAACAATTCGACGGTGTCTGCATTCGTAAACGCGCACACGCGAACCGTTTCGTTCAGTTCCCAATTCCAATGTGGGAACAGATGAAGCATCAACTCCTTTTGATAGTACGCCGAAAGAAGATACGCCGTATCCTTTTCAAACCCGCAAATATCCAAAAAACCCCAGTGCGACAGCACGCTTGGGAATTCAAAGGGTGCAGGCTCGCCGTACGAATCAAAACCGCTCCAAGGGAAACAGCCCGCAACGAAATCGTTCTCATAAACGCTTTGCATCGTTTCGTCAATCGACACGGTAAATGCGGCGAAGTGATCGCCGTAGCTGTTGAACACCTGCGCTTTTTCATCCGTTTGATATACCCCTCTGGTTGCAAACGTCGGGCAATTCTCCGTTCCCAAAATGCATTTTTCGGGGAACAGCGCGTGAATTCTTTGATAATCTTGATTTTGATAATTCAATCCCACGACGTCAAGCGCATGCGCCGCATTCAATTCCTCCCCGACGGGAAGGTTGATTGCCCCCGTGACCGCGCGCGTGTCGTCGAGCGCCAAAATCCACTCGCGCATCTCTTTTGCCATGTAATATCCGCGCGCCTCCGTCTGCCAAGGCTCTTCGTTAAAGAGGCTGTATATGAACACGCATGGATGATTTCTCGCCGCCAAAACCAACGATTCCAACTGTTCTTTCGTTTCTTTTGAAACAGAATAATGTCTGTTTTCCACCATCACGAGAAGGCCATAACGATCGCAAAGCTCCAAGAAGCTCTCGGGAACGGCGTGATGCGCACAGCGGTACGCATTCGCACCCAATTCTTTGAGCTTTTTCACGCGAAACTCATTGATTTCCGGCGTAACAGCGGCGCCAACGCCACCATGATCTTGATGACAGCAAATCCCTTTGATCAAGTACTTTTCGCCGTTTAAGCGCATCCCATTTTTGTCCCAAGTGACCGTGCGCAAGCCAACGTTTACATGCAAAGCATCCAACGTCTTTCCATTTCGCACAAGCGCGCAAGAAACGTGATAAAGGTTCGGTTGTTCCGGGCTCCAAAGCAGCGCATTTTCCACATCAAATTGCAACGTCGTGTTGTTTTTTGCCGCAACTTCCTTTGAAACGACCTCTCCACAGGGGGTCGTGAGCGTGGAAACAAGAATGGTATCGGTCAAATTCCCCAAGCATTTTACGTCCGCTTTCACCTGCCACTTTCCATTTTTCTCTTCCCCTCTGACAAAGCTTCCGAACACATCCAATCTTGTTTCTTCGCGAAATTCAATGCGCACCGGGCGATAGAGTCCCGCGCCTTCGTAATTCCACGCTTCCCACTCGGTTGTGTCGACCTTCAACGCGATGACGTTTTCCTGCCCGGGCAAAAGATAGCTTGCAATCTCAAACGCGAAGCGGTTGTAACCGCTAAAGTTTCTGCCCGCGATTGTTCCATTCACGTAAACCACGGTGCTCCCCAAAACGCCTTCGAAAACAAGTTTTGCCCGTTCAATGGGAGCATCGCTCAACGAAAAATCGATATAATACCACCCTTCTCCTCTTTGCTTATAGCCGTTTGCAGCAATCGCAGTCGGATCAACCGGAAGCGCCGCCATCCAATCATGTGGAACGCGCACTTCCTGCCACGTGTTTTTCTCTTTGATATCCTCAAAATAGCCAAGTTCACGCCCCGCTTTCGACATATCGTAAACAAACGCAGGACGTGCATCGTATCGAACGATTTTCCCAAGGTGAAATTTCCATCCGTGCACCAAATGCAAATCGTAATTTGCGATTCTCATTTTAATCTCCTTACACAATAACCAATATTTTAATTTATCATAGCACGCTTCATCATAAAAATCAATCCCTATTTGACTTTTCAATTCCCTCTGAAAATAAAAAAGCGCACCGTCTTAAAAGACAGTGCGCTCACGATCAAAAATCATTTTCGTTTTCGCTCAGTGAATCAATTCCCAATTTGCGAATTCCTCATCCGTCGGAACGCGGAACGCCGCATAAGCACCGATGACGTCCTTGACGTAATCCACCTCGACATATCCCGTGGAAGGATTATCTCCCGTGTCCACACCGCGGATCGCCTGCGCCGCAATGGTCACGTCGCCGCTTTCATCCACCGCCATGCAGTACGTATATCTGCTTGCGAAGTAAGCCGTGTCGCTCGATCCCCCGTAGTTGAGGAACTGCGTGATATTGGTCAAAATAGCATCGCTCTTGTTTCTTCTGCGCTCCACGTCACCGCAGGGGAAGAATCCGTACTTCGCGGCAATTTCCTTGTGGAGCGGTCCAAGATAAGGGTTAAATGCGTGATGCGCAATCTGAATCGCATCGCTCTTGAGCGCATGGTAGCCCGTTTCCGCATTCACGTGCATTGCAAACATGCGATATTCTCCCTCGTAGTACTCAGACGGAGCTTTGCCCCAAGCGCCGCTCCAGTCGCCCGTCAACATCAACGATTTCCCGTTCAAATCAAGCTTTAACACAGTTGAATAGTTGTTGAAATCCGTCACGAGAGAAATTCCGCGATAATCCACGAAGTCCTCGTGCGTGAACATGACTTCCATGGAAAGATTTCCAAGCTGAATGATCTGACCTGTGTGCGGCTTTAAAAACTTGAGATTCGGAAACTTCTCGTTCATCGACTTTGCCAACCCAATGATCGCGCTCATATCATCCGCCGGCGCGTTGTACATCATTCTTTCCACATTAATCTGTTCGCTGAATTCGGGGTAAGAAAGGAGCATCTTCATGAACATCGTATGATCGTTGTGCGGATGGGTGAGGTAATAGCAGGCAATGTCGATCTTTTCGGTCGCATTCCCTGTAATTTCACGCATGAACGCAACAAGTTCTTTGGTCGCATCTTTCGTTGCCTGTCTGTTATCGCCGCCGTCGATCAAAATCAGCTTGTTGTCCGCAAGACGGATGATGTTGAACATTCCGTTTCCCCAATAAGGATCATCATTTTCCGAGCCGTTGTTCTCCTTGTCATACATCATTGCGTACTGATAATAAGCAATCGGACCGTCCTCGCAGGTATATTCAAATTCAGTTTCGGGCATGCTGAGTCGATCTTCGATGACACGTGCTTCCTTGAGCGCGGATAAGAAGTATGCGTACATCAAATCTCCTTTCCCATTCTGTGCCGAAAAAAAGATATTTCCGTTGCGTTCGGTTTTCTCAACCTGCTGATACCCTTCTTCCAAAAGCGTTTTGACGTAAGCATTGAATTCTTCCGCCGTCGTTTCGGAGATCACTTGCATCTTTCCGTCCTTTGCAAAGGTAGACGGATCTTTTCCCGGGCCGTCATCATAAGCGTTTCTCGCGTAGATTCCGTAACCGTACTCCGGCAAAGAAAGCCGCCATTCCGCGCTTTCTCCTTCTCCCTCCACCAATTCGAACGAAGAAGAAACTTTCAGCGCTTTCCCCTTGAGAAACTTCTCTTCAAAAACAGAAAGCGCTTTGACCAACTGCTCTTCCGTCGTCCCGAAGATTGCAATGCGTCCGTTTGCAAACGCCTTGATCGCATATTGCTCCGATCCGGTCAAACGCAAGCGCAATTCTCTCGATTCCGCACGGTTCGTATCGCCGATGAGAATTTCGGGCGTATCCACCGTCACTTCCTTGTTGGAGTACGTCGGAACGCACGAAAACGACGCCCCGTCGTAACGATCGTTCAGAAGATCCACAAGCTCAATGATCTCTTGACGCATTTCGCTGCTTACCGTTCCTTGATAAACAATTTTGTACTCCGTCTTTTCTCCGGCTTTCGCCAAAACGATTGATGCTCCGCCGCATCCTGCAAACGAAGCAAACATGGGGAACAGCAAGACAAACATACAAAAAAGCGCAATCTTTTTCATAGAAACCTCCATACCGCGCAAAACACGGTCATCCATTTTTATTTTAACATAACTCTGCGCATTTTACAATTCTTTGCATCAAAAAAGGAGAAACGAACACATTTCTCCTCTTTTCGAAATTACATTTATTTTCAGTGGATCAATTCCCAATTTGCGAATTCCTCATCTGTCGGAACGCGGTGCGGATCGGCGCGTTTCAGCGTTTCGTTCACATAATCTTGCTCGACGTCCCCAGTCGTCGGATCGTCACCCTCGTCATATCCGCGAATGTTTTCCGCAGCGACGGTGATCGTTCCCTCTTCATCAAAATGCAGTGCGTACGTATAGCGGCTTTGGAAATATAAACGATCTTTGGAACCGCCTGCTGCATAAAACTGATTTATCGTTGTTAAAATCGTATATCGACTGTCACTTTGGCTAATGCTCACATCCGAAGTCGGGGCAAACGCATATTCCGCGGAAATTGCCTTGACAATCTTTCCCATATATGGATTCAGCACGTGATGAGCAATTTGGATCACATCCGTCTCAAGGGCATTGTATCCCGTTTTTTCGTTCGTGTGCATCAAAAGGAGTCTTGCCTCTCCTCTCTCATATTCGGGTGGTGCTTCGTCGTGAGGGCCTCCCCAATCACCAAGAATCATCCAACTTCTTCCGTTGAAGCTTGCCTTCAAAACGGTGGACAAGCTGTTTCCGTCCACAATGTCACAGATCCCCGAAATAGGCTCAACAAAATCCTCGTGCGTAAACATCACGTCAAACGTGACGTTTCCAATCCGAAGATTCTGTCCCGTGTGAAGCTTCATAAAGAGCGCATTCGGATAAGTTTTTGCAAACAGTTTGCCAAGGTTGTCCGGCATGGCAAACTGCGTTATGCTGCACATAAAGCGCTCGATGTTCACCTGTTTTGCAAGCTTTTTATCCTCCATAATGCGCTGAATGAACGTGTAGTGATCGCCGTGTGAATGCGTCAAGAAAAATGCGGCAATGTCAATCGTTCCGTCTTGATTGCCCGTGATATCACGCAAGAATTGAACAAACGCCTTGGTGGCGCGCGGCGTTGCCTGAATGTAATTTCCACCGTCGACAATGATCAGTTTGTTGTCCGCAAGACGCATAACGTACGTCATACCGTTGATCTCATAAGGATCACCCAGGCGAAAGCCCGCCCCTTTGCCGTTGCACATCATTGCGTATTGATAGATCGTCACAGGCCCGTCTTCGCAAACATACTCAAACGCGCTTTCCAAAACGGCATCCTTCTCTTCGATCACGCGAACCTCGCCATATGCCGCCGTGTAGTACGTATACACCGACTTTGAGTCATCCGCCTCGTCATAAAGCCGAACGTACACATTTCCGTTTGCTTCCGTTCTCACTTCCTCTTGGAAGCCCGCGCCCTTCAACGCCGTAACGTATGCTTCGAACTCTGGAAGGTTCGTGTTATAAATCACCTGCATTCGTCCAACGGAATCCGCTTTATCCAAGCTCCTTCCCGGACCAATGTTGTAAACTTCCCTTGCATAAAGTCCACCTTCATACACAGGAAGCGAAAGCGTCCATTCTCTTTCTTTGCTCTTTCCAAAGACAAATTCCAAATTTGACGGGATATCCAAAACCCCGTCCTTATCACCATTGACATACTTTTGCAAAAAGGCATCCAGCGCTTCTGTCAGAAGCTCTTCAGTCGTCGCATTGATGACGATGCGCCCGTTTTCAAACGCTTTGATGACGGCCTGTTCTTCGCCCGTGAGAAGACTCAAAACGTCAAAGGATTCCTGACGGTTCGTCTGTCCAATCAAGATTTCGGGATCTCCTTTTCTATTCCTTTCAGAAAATGCCTCTGAGATCGAATAGCGCATCTCTGCCCCTTCATACGTTGTGCTGATCAACTCCGCAGCATCATAAACCTTCGAACGGGATTCGTTCGAAAGATCTTTTCCGTATACGATTTTATATTCTGTCTTTTCTCCTTGTTCTGCAAGAATAAGCGCATCTCTGCCTACGCTTGGAAGCTTAAATCTCTCTTCTTCGCCCTTTGGGGGCTTGCACGCGGTCAAGCAAAGCGCTAAGACCAAACACAAAATCACGCCCCAAAAACTCTTCTTCATCGTTTTCTCCCCAAATTGTTTTTCTTTCATTTTATCACGCTCTTATGCTTTTTTTCAAGTGTTTTCTTTGCTAAATAAAAAAGAGAAGAACTTTCACGCCTCTCTTTTTACACGTTTCTTTTTGTAAATCCTTCCAATGCGTCGCAAAGCGCATGCATCTTTTTCAAGTCCGCAAACGAATCTTCCTTGGAATGAAGCTTGTCCAAGAACGGCGCAAAGCTTCCCTCATTCCAAAACGACGAGATGCAGACCCCCGTCTTGCTCTCAAGATGGTCGGAAGGATAGAGGATCTTTCCGCAACGGTACGCAAACGCAGGTGTCGGCAGACAGGCGGCAACCTCTTTTGCGATTTTCTCTTTTTCTTTTGTGTCGAAGACGACGAAGAATGTCGTTCCGTCCCCCACGCAATCAAGGTTGATGACGGGGCAGGAAACGTCAAACTGCTCGAAAAACTGTTTTGCGCCAAGACTGTCCTTCTCCTCATCGTCAAAGAGAACGAATGCAACCTCCTTTCCGGCAAGCCGTTTTGCGAGCTCCATCACGCAAAAGACGCCCGATGAATTGTCGTTGTGATTGGTCGGATTACTCCCTTTGCGGAAGAGGGCGTAACGAAAGAGGTAAAACCCTGTTTTCACGATCGCGGAAAGTTTCTTTGAGATGGAAAACTTCATTGGAAATCTACTTCCGATCGCAGTGTCATAATGCGCGCAAAAGAGAACGTGTGCCCGTTCCGGGTTCCCCGCCACGAGACATTCCCCCTTTCTTCGCGTCAAAAAGCGCATTGTTGAAAAGCCGCTTTCTTCAAACGCCTTTTCCGCAGCATCGCAAAATGCACGCTTTTGTTGCGCGCTTCTTCGGACGGGATATTCAGAAACAATGCGTTCAAATTCCATCAAAATCCTTCTTTTATCAAAAAAAAGGGGCAAACCACCCCTTAAATTTTCAAGTATTCCTGCAAGTAATAGTAATCCCCCGCGGAAATGAGGATCATTGCCACGACGTACTTCCTATACGGCTCGATCTTCTTTCTCGGGATACCAAGCGCTGTTTCGATCAAGCGGAGGGGCAAATTTCCCGTGCTCTTAAAAGAATTCATCGCCTCATCCGAGGAGAGGATGAAATCCAAAACCCCTTTGAGCATCTTTCTCTTTGCGCGATGCTTCGGGGAAACGGACACGAGTTCCGTGAAGGTGATCCCAAACTTCTTCAGCTCTTCGGAGACGGCGCGGATCTCCTCTGCAACGTCGCGTGACTCATCATCGGCGCGGAAACGATCCACCGCGGCGGACACAACGGCAGAGCTCTCCGTTTCGTCCTCATTGTAAAGAGGCTCACTTCGCTCTTTTTGCGTGCGGAAGTAATCATACAGGCGGTTTCGGATGACAAGGCGCGCAAACGAGAGGAAGCTTCCCCTGCCGTCGAACTTGTCAATGGCCTGATTGAAGGCAATGAGCGCAAGCGAAAGCTCGTCGTCTTCCCCGTAGGAAACACTCCGTCCCGTAATTGCGGAAACACAGCCCGCGATAAAGGGCTTGTATTGCTCGATAAACCTGTTTCGAAATTCAGGATCGACCTTTGCCCGTTCGACGTAATGATGATCAGCCAACTTCGCTTTACCGCTCTTTTGATTCTATCGGAAAGGAAAACCTTCTCCTTTTACAGCATATCGCAAAAAACGACTTCTGTCAAGCGAGAATTTCGCAGTTTCCCCTCGTAAACAAAAGGATTGCCGTATTCGGGAGAACTGAAACCGTATCGTTTTGTTCCTTCCCCGAAAGTGCATCGAAAGAAGGTGCGTTAAACAGGCAGGAAACCTCCCGCTTGCCGCAGTTGCAAACGAGAACAAAGTCTTTCTCCTTCCCCTCACGCTTCATCGCAAAGACTCCTTCCTTTGCAAAGAAAACGGACGCCTTTCCGCGTTCGAAGACGGGATGTTTCCTAAGCGCACCCAACGAACGGAACCAGGCTTGAAGCTCCGTGTTTTCCTTTCCCCACGGGAAGAAAGTGCGGTTGAAAGGATCTTCATATCCTTCCACCCCTGCCTCGTCGCCATAGTATATGCACGGGAAGCCCGGCATAGAAAACGCAAGCGCTGATGCGACCTTCAATCGTGCAATACCGAGGTTTTTCTCATCCTCCGTCATCTTCACCCCTGCTTTTTCAGCGCGCGTTCCGTTGATCTTTTTTCCTGCAAGAGCGGTCAAAATGCGCGCAGTGTCGTGAGTTCCCAGAATGTTCATCAAGGAATTCAAGACCTCGGGCGGATAGTGATCACAGAGCTCCTCCAGCGCAAAGCGCAAAGCCTCTGCTTCCCCCTCGCGAACGAAGCGGATGATTGCATTTTTCAAGGGATAGTTCATCACGGAATTCAGTTGCCCTGCCGTGAAATATGTTCTTCTTTCATCGTATGCGATCTTGTTGGAGGCATCTTCCCAGACCTCTCCGATAATGATCGCATCCTCTTTTTCCTCCCGAACGCTCTCGCAGAGCGCGGTCAAGAATCCGTTTGCAAGCTCATCAACAACATCCAACCGCCAACCGGAAGCGCCGAGCCGCAACCACTTTTTCAAGACGCCGTCTTCTCCGCACATAAACTCGACGTACGACGGCTCGTCCTCCCGAATCTGCGGCAGGATCTGAATTCCCCACCAACTCTCGTAATCCTCGGGGTAACTTTTAAACGTATACCACGACGCATAAGGAGACTCTTTTGATTGGAATGCTCCGAGGGATTCATAGTTGCCGTACTTATTGAAGTACACGCTGTCGTCCCCCGTGTGATTGAAAACGCCGTCCAAAACAACACGGATGCCCCGTTTCTTTGCCTCTTTGCAGAGGAAGACGAAGTCCTCCTCCGTTCCGAACATTGAATCGATCTTCAAATAGTTCCCCGTGTCATACTTATGGTTAGAATGCGCCTCGAAGATGGGGCTTAAGTAAAGGATGGAAACGTTGAGTTCCTTGAGATAATCCAACTTTTTCGCGACACCGAGAAGGTCGCCTCCAAAGAAGTCCTCATTGAGGATCTTCCCGTTCACGGGAAGGTAATCCGGGGTGTCTTCCAAGCTCTCGTGCATCTTCGCATAAGACTTTTGGGGATTGTTTCCGCCGCGGAAAAAGCGGTCGACAAACACGTGGTACATCACGCCGCCGTGCGCCCACTCCGCTTTCGGCGCGTCCTTCTTGCAAACGGTAAGCTGCCAGCTTTCAGGCGCATCCGAAACGGTCGCCGTTCTGTCCGCTCCCTTACCGACAAGAAGGGTTTTCTTACCGAACGTAATCTCGAAATGATAAAAATAAAGCCCACGCAAAAAAGGCAAAAACGCACAGGTCCAGCTGTGCGTCTCCACCTCGTTCAAATTCAAAAAGTATTCGTTGCCCTCTTCCTGCCGCATCACCATCGTGACGCTGTCGGGGCGGACTTCCGATTCGATCTTCAAACAAAACCGAACCTCCGTTCCGACCGAAACACCTCCGATCGGAGCACGGAACTCCTCCAAAACAGGATTATAACGAACGGATAACTTCATAGGTGCTCCTTTCGATCAATGTTTCTTCGTGGAGATCTTCTTGACGTTCCAGATCTCACGCGCGTAATCCTCAATGCTGCGATCTGCTGCGAAGATACCTGCGTTTGCGATGTTCACGAGGGACATTTGATTCCAAACTTTACGGTCTTGATACGTTGCGTCCATCCTGTTGTGTGCCGCAAGGTACGACGTGAAGTCTGCAAGGCACATGTAAGGATCGGCAATGCCCGAACCCTTGATGAGATAGTTATAAATATTGTCAAAGCGAACGCCCGCAAAACCGCGCTGCAAGGAGGCAAGCGTTCTCTGCAGAGCCTCGCTCGCCAGGAAGTACGTCATGGAATCATATCCGTTCTTCCAAAGCTGTTCTGCTTCCTGCGCGGAATTTCCGAAGATAAAGATGTTATCCGCACCGACAGCTTCAAAGATCTCAACGTTTGCGCCGTCCATCGTTCCCAACGTGAGCGCGCCGTTGATCATAAACTTCATATTGCCCGTTCCGCTCGCCTCTTTTCCCGCGGTGGAGATCTGCTCGGAGATCTCGGAAGCCGGCATCAGTCGCTCCGCGAGGGACACGCAGTAATTTTCGAGGAAGACCACTTTCAACTTCTCGCGGATTTTGGGATTTTTCTCAATGTCCTGCGCGATGAAGTAAATGAGTTTGATGATCTCCTTCGCCATATAGTATCCCGAAGCCGCCTTTGCACCGAAGATGAAAGTCTGCGGCGTGACGTCAAGATCGGGATTTGCCTTCAGCTCGTCATAAAGATAGATGATCTTCAGCGCATTCATCAGCTGACGCTTATATTCGTGTAAGCGCTTGACCTGAACGTCGAAACGGGACATGGGGTCCACCTGAACGCCCGTCGTCTTCGCAAGGTAATTGGAGAAATTCTGCTTGTTGTGAAGCTTGATCTCATCAAGGCGCTTTAAGACCTTCTCATCCTTCTTGAACGCCTCGAACTTCTTGAGCTCAGACGCATTCTTCACGAATCCGTCTCCGATGCAGTCGGAAAGAAGCGCCGTCAGCTCGGGGTTAGACTGACACAGCCAGCGGCGGTGCGCAATGCCGTTCGTGACGTTGGAGAACTTCTCGGGATTGATACGGTAGAAGGAGTTAAAAACGCTGTCCTTAATGATCTCGCTGTGCAGCGCGGAAACGCCGTTGACATTGTGCGAACCGATAACGGAGAGGTTTGCCATCTTCACCTGGTTGTTGAAGAGAATTGCGCACGCCTCAACGTTGTAAGGATCGCCCGTCTTATCCCAAACATTCTTTCTGAAACGGTTGTCGATCTCTGCGATGATGTTGTAAATTCTCGGCAACTTGCGCTGAATGAGGTCCTGCGGCCAGGTTTCAAGCGCCTCTGCCATAACGGTGTGGTTGGTGTAAGCAACCGTTCTCGTGACGATGTCCCACGCCTCTTCCCACGGCAACAGATAATTGTCGAGAAGGATGCGCATCAGCTCGGGGATGACGAGCGCAGGATGGGTGTCATTGATGTGGATCGCCGCGTAATCAGGAAGCTCGTGAATGTCCTGAGTGAGCTTCATCACATCGTGCAGGATGGACTGCAAGGACGCGGACACCAAGAAGTACTGCTGCTTTAAGCGAAGGGATTTTCCCTCATAATGATCGTCGGAGGGATAGAGAACCTTCGAGATCAGCTCTGCCTCGTTGTCCTCACGGGTTGCGCGCATATAATCGCCCTGCGAGAACGAAGTCATGTCAAATTTGTTGTGATTGCGTGCGCGCCAGAGGCGAAGAACGCTGACGATCTCGCTGTCTGCGCCCGAAATCATCATATCGTACGCAATGGCGTCGACCTCCGTGTAATCCTTATGCTCACTGACAAGGTGTCCGTTTTCCCAGCGTTCTTCCACGCGTCCGTCAAACTTGATGGAGAACTTGCGGTCGGAACGGGGCATCAGCCAAACCTCTCCTCCCGGAAGCCAAACGTCGGGAAGCTCGGTCTGCCAACCGTCGACAAGGCGCTGGCGGAACAAGCCGTACTCATAGCAGATGGAGAATCCCGTCGCGGGATACTGCAAGGTTGCGAGGGAATCCATAAAGCAAGCCGCAAGACGGCCAAGACCGCCGTTTCCGAGGCCTGCATCGGGCTCCATCTCAAAGAGGTCCTCAAGCTCGAAGTCGCGCTCTTTCAAGATGTTGCGAACGGCTTCTGTCATGCCGAGGTTATAGAGATTGTTCTTGAGGGAGCGGCCCACCAAGAATTCCATGCAAAGATAATAAACACGCTTTGCCTTCTGTTCTTTCATCGCGTTGTTGAAGTCCTTTCTCTTCTTCAACAGTTCGTTTCGAATCAGGGTTGCAAGCGCATCGTAAAGTTGCTGCTGCGTTGCTTCGGAAAACGAAATTCCAAAGTAGCGCGTGAGCATGTCGTCCAATTTTTCGCGAATGTACGCATCCGTGTACTGTTTCATAATCTCCTCTATACTTAACGTTAAAATATTATTACCAAAAAAAGTTGGGAGTGCGCACAAAAATGCACACTCCCTAATATTATACGCATATTTTGCAAAAGTCGCAAATAAAACGCACAGCTTTTAAGAATTTTTTTCACTAAAATGTTCAGATTAGCCCATCGTACATCTTCACGTACTCCACGGCAGATCTCTTCCAAGAGAAATCCGAACGCATTGCGTTATCCACAAGCTTTTTCCAGACTTCCTTGTCGTCGAAATAGTCAATCGCGGCGTACAGCGCGGAAAGCATCTCCTCTTTGCGGTACTGATAGAAATGGAAACCGTTTCCAAATCCCGAGCGGATGTCCACAATGCTGTCTCCAAGGCCGCCGCAATGACGAACGACAGGAATGGTTCCATACCGTGCGGCGATCATTTGCGCAAGACCGCAAGGCTCGCTCTTGGACGGCATCAAGAAGATATCTGCACCGGCATAAATCCGTCTTGACAGCGCACCGTTGAACTGAATGAGCGCGCGCACCTTGTCAGGATAGCGCTCCTCCAATGTCTTGAAGAAGTTTTCGTACTCATAATTGCCCGTTCCGAGCAAGACGAACTGCACGTCACGGTTCAAAAGCTCATCTGCGGCCCACTTAACGAGATCGGTCCCCTTGTGTTCCACAAGGCGGGAAATCAACGCGATGATGGGAACGTCCTTTTCGGGAAGGCCAAGCTCTCTCTGGAGAGCGCGCTTGTTCTCCGCCTTTCCCTCCGGGGCGTCTGCGGAGTAATTTGCGGCGATGTGCGCATCCGTTTCGGGGTTATAAAAATCGTAATCAATGCCGTTGAGGATCCCGCGCATCTTCATGCGGTTTGCCATGATGATGTAATGCAGTCCGCTCGCGTAGTACGGGTTTTCAATCTCCCCTGCATAGCTCGGGCTGACGGTGGAAACGAGATGGGCGGCGGAAATTCCACCCTTCATAAAGTTTACGCACCCGTCGTACTCCAAAAGGCGCATCGCGGAATCGGGCAAGCCGAGAACGTCACCTAAAATGGGCGAGCCGTACTTCCCTTGGTACTCAATGTTGTGGATGGTGAAAACGGTCTTGATGT
>JAZNLR010000090.1:0-11331 GCA_045579195.1 Clostridia bacterium
GTGAGGTCAGAAGAGCGGCATATGAGCACTGTTACGATGCTTATAAGGGCCTTATCAACACAATCACCGGAACTTACGTGGGAAATGTCAAGAAGAACGTCTTCACCGCAAGAATTCGCGGATTCAACTCTGCACTTGAGCGTGCAATGTTTGGAGAGAACGTTCCCAAGGCTGTCTATGAAAACTTGATCGCGGGCGTTGAGAGCAACCTGACTCCGCTCCATCGCTATGTTTCTTACCGTAAGGCTCAGCTTGGCGTTGAGGAGCTTCACTTCTACGATATGTACGTTCCCATCGTCAAGGGCGCAGAGCTTGCGTTGCCGTATGAGGAGGCATATCAGCTTGTTCTCGAGGGCTTAAAGCCCCTGGGCGAAGCTTATGGCGCACAGCTGAAAAAGGCTTACGACGAGGGCTGGATCGATGTTTACAACAACGACGGAAAGAGAAGCGGTGCTTATTCTTCGGGCGTTTACGGCGTGCATCCCTTTGTTCTGTTGAACTATGAGAAGACCACGCACGACATCTTCACCATCGCACATGAGATGGGCCATGCAATGCACTCCTTCTATTCCAGCGCAACCCAGCCGTACTCCAAGGAAGGATATACCATCTTCCTTGCAGAGGTCGCTTCCACCGTCAATGAGGTTCTGCTCCTTCGCCACATCATCGGAACGACCACCGATCCTGCGATGAGAAAGTACCTCTTGAGCTACTTCCTCGATATGTTCCGCACGACGCTGTTCCGTCAGACGATGTTTGCAGAGTTTGAGTTCATCGCGCACTCCCATGCGGAAAAGGGCAAGCCGCTTAACCACGGTCTCCTTTGCGCAGAGTACGAAAAGCTCAACAAGAAGTACTACGGCGAAGACATCGTTCACGATGATTATATCAAGTATGAATGGGCGAGAATTCCGCACTTCTATCGCGCGTTTTACGTCTATAAGTACGCAACCGGAATCACGGCTGCCGTCAACATTGCTTACGGCATCCTGAAGAACGGTCAGCCTGCTGTCGATCAGTACTTAAAGTTCCTCTCCTCCGGCGGATCGGATGAGCCCATTGAGCTTCTTAAGATCGCAGGTGTGGACTTGACAAAGAAAGAACCGTTTGAATTTGCAATGCAGGTGTTCAACGACACCTTGAACGAATTGCTCGCAATGGAGTAAGATATGGTTCGCGTTCACGTTCAAAACACCACCGAGGAGTACGTTCGGTTTTATATGTATAATTACTTAAAGCGCCGTCTTTGGCTGTTTGTTGCTTGCGCCGCGTTCTGCATTGTGATTGGCGTTTCCGTCCTGCTCGAAAATCCGACCATGGGCATTGCCAGCATCGCGGCGGGAATCGCTGTTCCCGTTCTTCTTTCACTGATGCAGAAAAGCGCAGTGAGAGCGCGTGTTTCCGGCGACTTTATGTACTTAAAAACCACGTATGATTATGAATTTCTTCCGCAAAAGATGAAGGTAAGATCCAAGTGCGGAAGCAAAGAGATGAGCGCTGAGTTCGAATATTCCAAGATCTTCGGCGCATACGAAACGAAAAACAACTTCTATATTTACTTGCGGAAAGACAAGAAGAATCCCGCGCTCGACCGTGCACTTTTGATGAACAAGAAGGACGTCGTCGAGGGAAGCGTTGAAGCGCTTCGCGGCATCTTCATCACCGCAAAAAAGTTGAAGTAAGAGAGGTGTCTTATGGCAGATCAAGCAAGAATCTTGCCCCACAGCTTTGAGGCGGAACAGTCTGTTTTGGGCTGCATCATCATCGATTCCGAGCTCGCGGGAGATATTCTTCCCGAGCTGAAGGAAGAGGATTTTTACGCCGAGTCAAGCAAGATCGTCTTCCAGGCGATGAAGCGCGTCTTCTCGTCAAACCGCCCGATCGATATGGTCACGTTGACCTATGAGCTCGATCGCGCAGGGGAGACCGAAAAGATTGGCGGAATTGCATATCTGACGACGCTCGCAACGTCGTTGCCGTCCTCCGCGAACTGGCGGCATTATGTGGATATGGTCAAGCGCGATTCGATGTTGCGTAAGCTCATCCGTGGCTCTCAGGAGGTCATCGACCATGCTTTTTCGGGCGAGGAGAGCAAAAGCGTTCTTGAATTTGCGGAAAAATTCGTCTTTGATCTGTCGATGTCCTCAAGATCGTCTTTCCCGACCCTCCTCGGCGACAGTTTGAACGAGGTTGTTGAGAAGTTCGAAACGGTCGCAAAAGACGCAAACGCATTCAAGGGCCTCACGACGGGCTTTGCTGCGCTCAACCGCAAACTCAACGGCTTGCACCGCTCGGACCTCATCCTGGTTGCGGCGCGACCCGGTGAAGGAAAGACCTCGTTTGCAATGAATATCGTGGAAAACGCAGCCTTACTTGGCGGCGCGCGCTGTGCTGTGTTCTCCCTCGAGATGCCGGCCGCCCAGATCGCGCAAAGAATGCTCTGCGGAAATGCTCGCGTCAGCATGGAAGCTGCGCTCAAGGGAAAGCTGGAGTTGTCCGACTGGGATAAGCTCTGGGAATCCAAGCGCAAGCTTGACGAGGCGTTTATCTACATTGACGACACGGCGTCCATCACGCCTGCCGACATCATGAGCAAGTGCCGCAGGTTGAAGGCAAAGGGTGGCCTTGACCTCATTATGATTGACTATGTGCAGTTGATGTCCTCCGGCGGCTCGTCCAGAAAGGGCGAAAACCGTCAACAGGAGATCGCAGATATCTCCCGAAGCCTGAAGTTGATCGCGCGTGAAATTGACGTTCCTGTCATTGCGCTGTCTCAGCTGTCCCGTGCGATCGAGTCCCGTGAGGGAAGAATGCCGCAGCTGTCCGACTTGCGAGATTCGGGTGCGATCGAGCAGGATGCAGACATCGTTCTGTTCATTCACAACCCGGCTTACGCGTCCGCCAAGGAAGACGCCGTCACAGGTGACGTTCGCAACGGACCGCGTGACATCATTGTCGCAAAACACAGAAACGGATCGCTCGGAACGGTTCGCCTCAACTGGGTTGGCGAATATACGCGCTTTGAGGACGTGATGTCCTCTTATGCGGACTCTGTGGACAGCATGCAGGCGCCCCCGGAGTTTAAGAGAAGAGAAAAGACGGCGGAGCCCACCGAGCTTCCCGTTGAAATGGATGCCCCGCTTGACCTTGAGGAGGCTCCTGAAGAGGGCGGATTTGAAAACTATAACTTAGACGGAAGTCCCGACGAGATTTTCTGAGAGGAGAAAGACCATGAAAGTTGAAAAGATTACGTACAAAGATTACGGCGCGCTTCGTTTGAGTGCGGCAGACGTTGAGCTTGTTGTTCTCACCGAAGTCGGTCCGAGAATCGTTTCCCTCAAGAAGGCAAACGGCCAAAACATGCTTGCAAATTTTGATGAGCAGTTTGCAGACCGTGACCCGAGCAAGCTCCACTTCCTCGGTGGACATAGACTGTGGCATTCGCCCGAAGACCCTGTCCGCACGTACTGTCCGGACAACACACCGTGTCAGGTGGTGGAAAACAATAACACCGTGATTTTGATTGCAAATCCAGAGCCCACCGGGCTTCAGAAGAGCATGGGCATCAGCATTCAGGACGATGGAACGATTGTCGTCGTTCACACCATCACCAACCGTGGATATTTCGACGTGACCTTCGCGGATTGGGGAATCACGCAGATGGCACCCGGCGGCTTCTGCGCTGTTCCGCAGACCAAGAAGGATACCGGACTTCTTCCCAATCGCGTTGTTTCCGTCTGGCCGTACGCACGTCTCAACGACCCGAGATTCTATTTCGGAAAGGATTTCATCTGCGTTTCCTCTGAGAAGGTTGATGGCGGGCGTCCGTTGAAGATCGGAACGAGCAATGAGATGAAGTTCGCAGCGTACTTCCTCAACGACCAGCTCTTTGTCAAGAACTTTGACTATGTGGATGGGGAGACCTATCCTGACAACGGATGTAACTTTGAGCTTTACACGAACGGAAAGTTCCTCGAAGTCGAATCCCTCTCGCCTCTTAAGACCGTTGGCCATGACAATTTCGTGACGCACACGGAAATTTGGCGCGTCTTTGATGGCGTGAAGACCCCTGAAAAGAGCGATGAGGCAGCAATCCTCAACGCCCTTGCAGACAAGGTTGACCTCACCGCAATCACGGAGTGCAAGCTGTAATATGATCGAAGTTAAGTGTGTTTTTGACCGCGAGTTGCTCGATTCGTTCGCGGAGCGGGCAAACGTGAAGTTGGAAATCGACAATAAAACGATGTTTTTCGGTGCATTTGAAGATGGGGTTTTGACAGCGATTTTGCCGATGTTCCCCGAAAAGGAAAACGGAATCATCGGAACGGTTTTGGAAGAGGGTGCTCTCTTTGGCGTGGATGAACTTCTTCTCAAATCCACCATCAATTTTGCGCTGACGTGTGACTTGAAAAAGATCGTTGTGCGTGGAGATTATGAAAAATGGCTGATCCCGATGGGCTTTGAAAAGGTCGGAGATCAGTTTGAGGGCGACCCTGCAAAGATTGACTTTCCGCATGCGTGCGGGGGCTGTGCAGGGCACAAATGAGAACAGGAATAACCTTTGGAGGAGACTTATGACAGATATTGAAATTGCAAATCTCGTGGAACCTGCACATATTGCGGAAATTGCCGCAAAGCTCAACGTTCCTGAGGAGAAACTCTCTTTTTATGGAAAGTATAAGGCGAAGCTTGAGGACATCGATCAGGAAGCCAAAGCAAAGCTCATCTTGGTGACCGCAATCAATCCCACGCCCGCAGGCGAAGGAAAGACCACCGTTTCCATCGGGCTTGCCGACGGAATCGCGCTGGAAGGAAAGAAGGTCTGCCTTGCGCTTCGTGAACCCTCGCTCGGACCTGTTTTCGGCGTAAAGGGCGGTGCGGCAGGCGGTGGCTGGTCGCAGGTGATCCCGATGGAGGAGATCAACCTCCACTTCACGGGCGATCTTCACGCGATCACTTCGGCAAACAACCTCCTTTCCGCGATGATCGACAATCACATTCATCAGGGAAACGAGTTAAAGATTGATCCCACACGCATCATCTTTAAGCGCTGTGTGGACCTCAACGACCGCGCCCTCCGTGAGCTCGTCGTCGGTCTTGGTGGAAAGGCGAACGGCAAGCCCCGTGAGGACGGCTTCACCATCACTGCGGCAAGCGAGATCATGGCGATCCTTTGCCTTGCATCCGACCTTGCGGACTTGAAGAAGCGTTGTGGAAACATCACCGTCGCGCTCAACGAGAGCGGAGATCCCGTGTATGCGCGCGATCTCAAAGCGGAAGACGCAATGGCGATCCTCCTCAAAGAGGCGATCAAGCCCAACCTCGTTCAGACGCTTGCAAAGACACCTGCAATCGTTCACGGTGGACCGTTTGCGAACATCGCACACGGCTGCAACAGCGTTCGCGCCACCAAGTACGCAATGGCGCTGTCCGATTACACGGTCACGGAAGCAGGCTTCGGCGCTGACCTCGGCGCAGAGAAGTTCCTCGACGTCAAGTGCCGTATTGCGGGTTTGAAGCCTTCCTGTGTCGTGATCGTTGCAACCGTTCGCGCGCTCAAGATGCACGGCGGAATGGACAAGAAGGAGCTTGCAAATGAAAATCTCGAGGCGTTGGATGCAGGTCTTGCGAACCTCGAAAAGCACATTGAAAACATCACCGGCGTTTACGGCTTGCCTGCCGTTGTCGCCATCAATCGCTTTACGAGTGACACCGAGGCAGAGCTTGCTCTCGTCAAGGCGCGCGCAGAGAAAAAAGGCGTCGAGGCTGTTGTCTGCAACGTTTGGGGCGAAGGTGGAAAGGGCGCAACCGAGCTTGCAAAGACCGTTCTTGTAGCTTGCGAAACCGAATCCGAGTTCCGCTTCTGCTATGAGAGTGAAGCAGGCATCGCAGAGAAGATCGAAACCGTTGCAACCCGCATTTACGGCGCTGACAAGGTGAACTTCTCCGCAAAGGCAAAGCGCGAGATCGCGCGCATCGAAAAACTTGGTTTTGGTCATTTGCCCGTGGTCATTGCAAAGACGCAGTACTCCCTGTCTGACGATATGAAGAAGCTGGGCGCTCCGAAGAACTTTGCAATCGACGTTGACGAAATTGTCTTGAAGAGCGGCGCAGGTTTTGTCGTTGCGATTGCAGGAAATATGATGTTGATGCCCGGCCTTCCCAAAGTGCCTGCGGCAGTGAATATGACCATTGACGAGAACGGAAAGATCGACGGACTGTTCTGATCGGAGAGGAAGAAAGGATGAGCATGGAACAGCTTGAAAGCAAAAATTTTGTTGAAGAAATCGTCATTGACGATTTGAACGAGGGGAGAATCAGCGCGGTTGCGACCCGCTTTCCGCCCGAGCCGAACGGATATCTTCACGTCGGTCACGCGAAGAGCATCTGCTTAAACTTCGGCATTGCAAAGAAGTTCGGCGGAACTTGCAACCTCCGCTTTGACGACACCAACCCCACGAAGGAAGACGAGGAGTACGTCAACGCAATCTATGAAGACATCCATTGGCTTGGCTTTGATTGGGATGGCTTGTTTTACGCCTCGGATTACTTTGACCGCATTTACGAGTGCGCAGAGCTTCTTATCAAGAAGGGCCTTGCATACGTTTGCGATCTCTCCGCAGAGGAGATCCGCGCTTATCGCGGCACGTTGACCGAGCCCGGCAAGAACAGCCCGTATCGCGACCGCACGCCTGAGGAGAACTTGGATCTTTTCCGCAGAATGCGCGCAGGCGAGTTTGCGGACGGCGAGAAGGTGCTTCGCGCGAAGATCGATATGGCATCGCCCAACATCAATATGCGTGACCCTGTTATTTACCGCATTCTCCGCGCTCATCACCACAGAACGGGAGATAAGTGGCTCATTTACCCGATGTACGACTTTGCACATCCGCTGTCCGACGCGTTTGAGGGCATCACGCACTCCATCTGCACGTTGGAGTTCGAGGATCATCGCCCGTTCTACGATTGGGCCGTGGACAACTGCGACATCGAAAAGAAGCCCCATCAATATGAATTTGCACGCTTGAACCTCACCAACACCGTGATGAGCAAGCGGTACTTAAAGCGCCTTGTTGAAAACGGCAGTGTTGACGGATGGGATGACCCGAGAATGCCCACCATCTGCGGATTGCGCCGCCGCGGCTATACGCCCGCTGCGTTGCGTGACTTCTGCGAGCGAATCGGCGTTGCAAAGGCAAACTCCGAGGTGGATTACCGCAACTTGGAGGCGTGCGTTCGTGACGATTTGAACGTGACTACGCCGCGCGTGATGGCTGTTCTCGATCCGTTGAAGGTTACCATCGTCAATTACGAGGGATCGGAAACCTTTACGATCGAAAACAATCCTTCCGATCCTGAAGGCGGAACGAGAGAGGTTTCCTTCTCTCGCGAGCTCTATATCGATCGCGCAGATTTTTCGGACAACCCGCCCCCGAAGTACTTCCGATTGAAACCCGACGGAATGGTTAGATTGAAAGGAGCGTACATCATCAAATGTGAGCGCGTCATCTATGCAGAAGACGGAAGCGTTGCAGAGCTTGAGTGTTCGTATATCCCCGAATCCAAGAGCGGAAACGACGTGAGCGGATTGAAGGTGAAGGGCGTCATTCAGTGGGTTGACGGCGCGACCGGCGTGGACATCACTGCGCGCAAGTTTGAAAGCTTGCTTCTTCCTGCGCAGTTCTCCGGGCAGGATTTCTCGGAGAGAATGAACGAGGACAGCGTTCACATTTTCCACGGAAAGGCAGAGCGCGCAGTGGACGAAGCTCCGTTTGGAACGCGCTTCCAGTTTATGCGCCTAGGATATTATATCAAGGACGAAAAGAGCGGAACGTACGGCGAGATCGTCTCTTTGAAAGATTCCTTCGGTAAGTAAAAAAGACCTCAAAAAGAACAAGAAAAAAGGCTGAACTTTGACGTTCAGCCTTTTGTTTTGTCCTTATGTTTAAGAGAGTTTCACAGCTCTCACGGTGGTGAGATAGAAGAATCCGTCCCTCTCCTTTGCCTCGTCGGAGAACTGCACTGCAAAGCCTTTTTCGGCGAGCGCGGAAGTGAGGCAATAGAGTGCGATTCCCATGTCGATTCGATTGAACTTGTCTAAGATCAGAGCCTTGACGGGGTTATTCTTCTTGCGGAAGAGGTGATATGCTCCGTTTTCCTCAACCAAGAACCACGGTTGGCTGTTGACGGCGGAAGGCGCAAGGCGTACCGCGTTCAAGACGTCCTGATCGGAAACGTTTTCGCTCATCAGCTCGGGCTTTTTCCTGCGGAACTCTTCTAAATTTGAGCGCAAGGTGTCCTCCGCGTTGCCGAAGGCAAGCAGGATGACGAACTCCTTCGTGCCGCGCGTCTTAAACTCGGATCTGGGCGCACCCATGCCGTACCAACACGTGCCCATTCCTTGCGCGGAGAGGAAGAGATCGAGCTGTTGGAGCAAGAAGCCGCAGTTCTCGAGGTTGTTCTTTTGATCCGTTGCATAAATGGCGATAAAGTTGGGCGCAAAGGAAGAGTAGATTTCCTCCTCGGGGAGGACGCGGATCTCAAAGGAGAAGGAAGGATCCCACAAAATGAGGGATTTGATCTTTTCCTCAATCATCGCGATCTGTTCTTTCGTTGCGGGTGCGGTATATCTCCGAACGGATTTTCTGAGAAAAATTTGTTGGAAGTCAGACATCTTATTCAGCACTCTTGACGGTGACGGTGAACTTTGCGGAAACGCCTGCCATCAGCTTTGCCTCAAGCTCGTAAGTTCCCAGCGTCTTGATGGGGGAGGAAAGGACGATCTGCTTCTTGTCGATCTCGATCCCCTTTTCGGAAAGTGCGTCTGCAATTTCGCGCGCGGTCACGCTGCCGAAGACTTTGCCGTTTGCGCCGCTCTTGACGGAGAGCTCAACGTTTGCTCCCTTGATCTTGCCTGCGTTTTCCTTTGCTGCAGCAACCTGCTGATCCTTGTGGAACTGTTCTGCCTCGCGCTTGATGCGGATGCTGTTCAATCCCTCCGCGGTTGCCTCGGTTGCGAGTCCCTTCGGGAAGAGGAAGTTGCGCGCGTATCCGTCGCTGACGTTCACAACGTCGCCTTTTTTGCCCTGTGCTTTGACGTCTTTCAATAAGATTACTTTCATGATTCGGAATCCTCCTTGATGATTGTGAGATTGTTTCGGATGTTCAAAATAATGCTCAGAACTTCTGCGATGACCACGAGAAGCGGAGCGAAAAGCACCCCAAGGGTGACGATAACGATTGCCCAAGCGGCGGATTTTTCCGCCATCTTCAAAAGCTTGATCCCCGTGAGCATTAAGTCGAGCGCGAAGGGGAAGAGGATCAGGCCGAAATAGATAAAGCGTGCCGTAGGGTAAAGCTCTTCAACGAGCCCTGCGAGGGCGAGGAAGAGAAGGGTGAGCGCAACAGACGAGAGCACGTATGGCTTGTCAAGCTCGAACGACGAAGGCTTCGGCAGTGCGTATGCTTTTTGACGGATGAGCTTTAAGTTGACGTAAAAATCCTTGAGCTGCTCCTGATAGAGCGGAATGAGCGAGGTTGCGAGCCCGAAGACGAGAACGGTTGCAAAGGAGATAAATCCAAAGACGAACTGAAACAGATCCCGACTCAAGACGTCGCGCAAGTGTGCGGCGAGGGAGGAAAGGGGAATGCTTCTGTCTTCTTTGGTGATCTGTTCGATCGCGGCGTTTCGAGCCTTGTGAAATTCTTCAATGTTCTGGAACGTCTGTTCCTTTAAGCGAAGATTGACTTCAAACTCCACGGCAAAGTCGTAAACTTCGCTGTCCTCTCCCTTCGTGACATAAGTAAAGACGGCATCCAAGGGAAGGCCTCCGTTGTCGACGCAAAAGAGCGCGCACGGGATGAATGCGGAAAGGGTCATCACCGCAGCAAGGAAGAGCATGAGGTGCTTCTTCGAGAAGTGGAGTGCGATCGTTACCCCGAGAAAGGCGAGCGCAAAAAAGATCGCGGAATAAAGCAAGATGCTCATCGGCAAAAGGAGGGATAAAGCAACAGCAATTCCGACGTACAGCAAGGAAGTGAGAATTCCAAGGTGGAATTGACAGCGGAACTCCACGAAGACCGACGGTGCGATCGCGAGAAGGAGAAAGATCGGGGAATAGAGCGGAAATGCGTATGACAGCAGCCAAAGCACGCCCTGCAAAATGAGGGCGGCAACGGCTAAATGAAAAACGCGTTTCAATTCTTTTCCGATCTGCTGTTTCATCGTAGTTCTATTGTAAATGTATTTTGCGCCGTTGTCAACTTAAGGATTTTGATTTTTGCGTGAAAAGGAATAAAAACCGTCGCTTGTGCAGAAAATAGGAGGGCTGAAAAGCAACCATTGAAACAAGGGGGTCGAAAAAATGAGAAAGAATGATTGCATCAAGTGCGACGTTCGCAACTGTCGAAACAATCTGAACGGTGAAAACTGTGCGCTCACTAGCATTCAGGTGACGGGCGAAAGCACCGAAAACGCGCATTACTGCAAGAGCTTCGAGTGCGACGGAACTTGTGAGTGATGAAAACGCGGCGTGAGAATTTCTCGCGCCGCGTCACTTTTTTATTCGCCGTAATATAAGTTGTAATAAATGCCCTTCTTTTTAAGAAGGCTTTCGTGCGTTCCCTCCTCTACGATGCCCTCCTCTGTGAGGACAAGGATGCGTGACGCATTTTGGATGGTGGAGAGGCGATGCGCGATGATGAAAGTCGTTCTTCCTTGCGCAAGCCGTTCAAGGGAAGCTTGAACGATGCGCTCGGATTCATTGTCAAGTGCGCTCGTTGCTTCGTCAAGGATGATGATGGGCGGGTTTTTGAGGAAGACGCGCGCGATGGAGATGCGCTGTTTCTGCCCTCCGGAGAGCTTCACGCCGCGCTCACCCACGATGGTGTCGTACCCATCTTTGAGCCCGAGGATGAAAGATTCCGCCCCGGCAGCTCTTGCCGCGGCAAAGACTTCTTCATCGGTTGCGCCCGGACGGCCGTAAAGGATATTTTCCTTGACCGTTCCGTAAAAGAGGTAAACGTCCTGCTGGACGATGCCGATGTTCTCGCGCAGAGAGTGCATCGTGAAATCGCGAATGTCCGTTCCGTCGATTTTGATCTCGCCATCGCTGACGTCGTAAAAGCGTGGGATGAGGTTGCAAAGTGTGGTCTTTCCGCCACCCGACGGGCCGACGATCGCAACGGTCTCTCCGCGCTGAACGGTCAGGTTGACGTCTTCAAGAACGTCCTCCAGATTTTTGGAGTACGCAAACGAAACCTTTTCAAACTCCACTTTGCCTTCGAGTTTTTCTGCAAGTCGGATCGTAGCCATGTCGTTCTGTGAGCCAA
>JAZNLR010000091.1:0-1699 GCA_045579195.1 Clostridia bacterium
CACGTTCGTAACGAAATCTCCCCCGGCTGCTGTTCTGATCAAGAAAGTGGCTGGACTTGCATCTGGAGCAAAGACTCCCGGACGCGAAAGCGCCGGAAAGATCACAATGTCCCAGATCAAGCAGATCGTTCAGACGAAGAAGGACGATATCAACGCCCGCAGTGAAGAGGCCGCGATCAGAATTATCGCAGGTACAGCACGCAGCATGGGAGTTGAGGTGATTGATGGCTAAGAGAAGTAAACTCTACAGAGCTCAGCTTGCAACATTCGATAAGAATGCTGTGCTGAATGTTCTGGACGCCCTCAAGACGTTGAAGGCTATGCCTGCGGTCAAATTTGACCAGACAGTCGAAATCGCGTTCAAACTCGGTGTCGACCCCAAGCAGACTGACCAGACCGTCAGAGGCGCTGTTCCCCTTCCGAAGGGAACAGGAAAAAAGGTTGTTGTTACTGTCATTACTGATGACGAACAGCTTAAACAGGATGCTCTTGCAAACGGTGCAGACTTCGTCGGTTTCGACGATCTCATTGAAAAAATCAAGGGCGGCTGGGTCGATTTCGACGTGCTGATCGCATCTCCGGCAGCAATGGGTAAAGTTCGTCCTCTCGGACGTCAGCTGGGTCCCAAAGGACTTATGCCGAACCCCAAGACCGGTACAGTAACAGACAAAGTCGGTAATGCAGTTGCAGAAGCAAAGGCAGGACGTGTAGAATTCCGCGCGGACAAGGGCGCTTGCGTTCAGGTCCCCGTTGGAAAACTCTCCTTCGCAGCAGAAGATCTCGCAGAAAACTGCGGTGCAGTCATTCATGCTCTTGTAAAGGCAAAACCCGCTTCCGCAAAAGGTGTTTACATTCAGACCTGCACAATTTCTTCCACGATGTCTCCCGGCATCAAGGTCGATGTGCGTGACTACATGAAGGAGCAGAAATGAGACAGGAAAAGATCCAGATCGGTAACGATATCGCTGCCATGCTGACAAGTTCTGATTTCGTTTATTTCGTCTCCTACAAAGGTCTCAGCACTGCAGAGATGAATAACTTCCGCGACAAGCTTTATGCTGCCGGTGCAAACTGCCACGTTCTCAAGAACCGTGTTGTTCGCAAGGTTGCGGAACTGAATGGACTTGAAGCTCTTGCAAACACCAAGATCACCGGTGACACAGCTGTTGTTGTCGGAAACGGTGATGCAAGTGCAGTTGCAAAAGTCATTACTGAATTTACAGCTTCCACCAAGGAAGTTCTTGCCCCGAAGTGCGGTTACTTTGAGGGCGCGATGTTGAGTGCGGCAGAGATCAAAGCAATTGCTGATCTGCCCTCCAAAGATGCTCTCCGGGCTCAGTTGCTCGGTCTCCTCAACGCTGTCCCGACCGGTCTTGTCCGTGTCCTCAGCGCAAAGGCTGGAAGCATTATCAACGTCATCAACGCATACAAAAACAAACTCGAAGAAGCAAAATAATAGGAGGACATTACAATGTCTGAAAACGTCGAAATCACTGCTGAAATGGAGCAGTTCATCTCCTACGTCGAGAAGCTCTCCGTTCTCGAACTCTCCAAGTTGGTTAAGGCCCTCGAAGATCGTCTCGGTGTCAGCGCAGCTGCTCCCGTTGCAGTTGCTGCAGCTCCCGCAGCTGGTGCAGCTCCTGCTGCAGCTGCTGAAGAACAGACCGAATTCACCGTCGTTCTGGCTGATGCAGGCGCA
>JAZNLR010000092.1:0-18946 GCA_045579195.1 Clostridia bacterium
GGAAACATCGTGTCCACAGGAAAGAAAATCCCTGAACGGATGTGTGTTGCATGCCGTCAGATGAAGCCCAAAAAGGAGATGCTCCGCGTCGTGAAGAACGCACAAGGAGAGATCAATCTGGACTTCCGCGGCAAAGCGCCCGGAAGAGGTGCGTACGTTTGCGATGATCCCGCGTGCATTGAAAAATGTGTAAAGACCCGTCTTTTGAATCGCGTGTTTGAAATGCAGATTCCCGATGAGATCTATGAGCGGATCAAGGAGGAGTACCTTGCAGGTAAGAAGTAAAATTGAAACCTTCATCGGGTTTTCCCTGCGAGCAAGGAAGGTCGTGTGTGGCGTGAATGCCGTGCGCGCGCAGAGAAGGGGCGTTTGCCTGTTGATGCTGTGCGGATCGGCTTCGGAGAACACCGTTAAAGATGCGCTCTCCCTTGCAAAGCGGTTTCAAGCTCCGCTCATTCGTGTGAAAAACGGGAATCTTGCGGACCTTGTTCTCAAGGAAAACTGTAAACTTGCAGCGTTTACGGACGCAAATCTTGCAGATGCAATTTTGAAGCATTGCGACGATAATTTCGAACTTGTCAAATAGAGGTGTGAATAGCATATGAGTGAAAATAAGAACAATAATTACGGAAATATTAAGCTCGTTGGTGATTATAAGGCTGAGAAACTCGGTCAGATCGTTTCCTCCATCAAAGGTGCGCGCAAGCAGATTGAAGACATCTATGCAAAAATCAAACAGCGCCAGAAGGACTTTGACGTAGCAAAAGAGGAAAAGCGCATCGCCGAGGAAGCGCGCATTGCCGAAGAGGCAAAGAAGGAAGCTGCTGCAAAGGCCGAGGCAGAGGCAAAGAAGCCTGCAGAGCCCGTTGCTCCCGTTAAGGAAGAAACTCCCGTTGCGCAGGTTGCTCCCGCAAAGCCCGAACCTGTCAAGGAAGAGGTTGCTCCGCAGCCTGTTCAGAGAACGTTTGAGCCGCGCCCTGCACAGAGACCGCAGAATGATCGCCCGAAGTACGAGCAGAATCAGCGCCGTGACGGAGAGAGAACGTTCGATAACCGCAAGCCCGATCAGCGTCGTCCGCAGGGCGAGCGCCGTGAGTTTGATCCGAACCGCCCCCGTCCGCAGGGAGGACAGAAGCCTGCAGGAAACAGCGCTCCGCGCGTTGCGCCTGCTGCGATGCCCGTTATGCCGAACAAGAACCGCCCTGAACGCAAGAAGGATGGTCAGAAAAAAGAGGTTGAAAACAAATCTCAGATGAACAAGCGCACGCTGATCAAGCGTGGCTTTATTGGCGAGGACTATTCCGATGACAGAATGGGCTCGCGTAAGATCCGCCCGAGAAAACAGAAAGAACAGAGCAAGGTCGCATTTGCGCCTGTCAAGATTGAGCACGCAATCATCACGTCGGATATGGTTCCCATTAAGGTCCTTTCCGAGAAGATCGGTGTTTCTGCGAGTGAGATCGTCAAGAAGCTCTTCAAAGAGGGCATCATGAAGACCGCAAACGAGTCTTTGGATTTTGACACCTGTGAATATATCGCGTCTGACTTCGGCGTCACGCTTGAACTCAAGATGGATAAGACCGCAGAAGACGTCCTCAAAGAAGTCCACGTCGATGCCGACGAGGAGAAGAACCTCGTTGCACGTCCTCCTGTTGTCACCGTTATGGGGCACGTTGACCACGGTAAGACGTCCTTGCTCGATGCGCTTCGCAACGCGAACGTTGCAGACGGCGAGGCTGGCGGAATCACCCAGCACATCGGTGCATACACCGTCAACATCGGCAAGGGCAAGATCACCTTTGTCGACACCCCGGGACACGAGGCCTTCACCTCGATGCGTCAGCGCGGTGCGCAGATCACGGACATTGCAATCTTGGTTGTTGCAGCGGATGACGGCGTAATGCCCCAGACCGTTGAGGCAATCAATCACATCAAGGCGGCAGGCGTCACGATGATCGTTGCGATCAACAAGGTCGATAAGCCGACTGCAGATATTGGAAGAATCAAACAGCAGCTCGTGGATTACGAGATCCTCTCCGAGGAGTGGGGCGGTGACACCATTATGGTTCCCGTTTCTGCAAAGACGGGTGCAGGCCTCGATGAGTTGTTGGAATCCATCCTCCTGGTTGCTGAAATCAAGGAGCTCAAGGCAAATCCCTCCAGAAAGGCGCGCGGAACGATTATCGAAGCGAAGCTGGATAAGGGGAAAGGCCCTCTTGCGACTGTTCTCGTGCAGAACGGAACTTTGGTCGTTGGCGACTATATCGTCGCAGGAACGGTCACCGGAAAGATCCGTGCAATGTTGGACGACAAGGGAAGAAACGTCAAGGAGGCAAAGCCCTCTGCTGCAGTTTCCATCCTGGGTCTTTCGGACGTTCCGCAGGCAGGCGAATTCCTGCTCGCAGTTGACGATGAGAAGCTCGCAAGAACGGTTGCGGAGGAGAGAAAGAACAAGCTGAAAGAGGAGATGGTCAGAGAGTCTGTCAAAGTCTCTTTGGACGACGTCTTTGGAAAGATTTCCGAAGGACAGCTTAAGGGCCTCAACCTCATCATCAAGGCAGACGTTCAGGGTTCTGCAGAGGCTGTTAAGCAGGCTCTCTTGAAGCTCAGCAACGATGAAGTCAAGGTCAATGTTCTCCATTCGGGTGTTGGCGCGATCAACGAGTCTGACGTTATGCTCGCGGACACGTCGGATGCGATCATCATTGGATTTAACGTTCGCCCCGACACGAAGGCAAAGGCGATGAGTGAACGCCAGAAGGTGGACATCCGCCTTTACAGCATCATTTACGACGCGATCGACGACATCACCGCTGCGCTCAAGGGTATGCTTGCGCCGAAGTTCCGCGAGGTTGCACTCGGAATGGCAGAGGTCCGCAACGTCTTCAAGATTTCTGGAACGGGTATGGTTGCCGGATGCTATGTCACGAGCGGAAAGATCACGCGCTCTGCAAAGCTCAGAATGTACCGCAACGACGTTCTCTTCTTCGAAGGCAACGTGCTTGCGCTCAAACGCTTTAAGGATGACGTCAAGGAAGTCGCTTCTGGATACGAGTGCGGTATCTCCATTGAGAACTGTAACGATATCAAGGAAGGCGATATTCTCGAAGCATATGCAATGGAAGAGATCAAGGCGTAATTTTGCGGCGGCTTGATGGGGTTTATCGAGAAAAGGAGTTTTCGAAATGAACAACAGAATGAAAAAGATCGATGCTGAGATGACTCGCGTCATCGCAGAGATCATTCCGAAAGTCAAGGATCCGCGCTGCACTGAAATGGTGAGCGTGATGAAAAGTGAGGTTTCGGGGGATCTTAAGCACGCAAAGATTCTCTTAAGCATCTTTTCAACGGATGAAGCAAAAAAACGCGCGACGTTCAAAGCAATTGAAAACGCCGCAAGCTTCATTCGATATGAAGTAGGAAAAAATATGAAACTGCGCTGTGTTCCCGAGTTGCATTTTGCGCTCGATGATTCCATGGATTATAGCGCAAAGATCTCCAGAATCATTGATTCGTTGAAGATTGAGAAAGAGGAAGAAACGAGTGAAGGAAGTTCAGAGGATCGTCAGTGACGCAACAAAATTGATTGCCGCTGCAAAGAAAATTGCCGTTGTCGGCCATATCCGCCCCGATGGGGATGCTGTCGGTTCTGTTCTCGGAATGACGAGTGCTCTTTTGGATTACGGCAAGGATGCTTACGCGCTCTTTGACGGAAAGCTCCCCGAAAAGTACGCCATCTTGCGAGGTGCAGACAAGGCGATGCAGGAAGGGGAGGGCTTTGATCTTGTCATCTTCTGTGACTGTGCGGATTTTTCGCGCGCAGGATGTTTGACCTCGCTTCTCGGGAAGAGAAACGTCAAAAGCATCAACCTCGACCATCACAAGACAAACGATCGCTTTGCTGACGTCAATCTTGTGTTGCCGAACGTTGCAAGCACGTGTGAGATCGTTTTTGCCGTTTTGGAGGCGTTGAAGTTGCCCATTTCTTCGGCAACCGCAAACTGCCTTTACACAGGTCTTTTGACCGATTCCGGAAGCTTTGCAAACACGAACGTGAATCAAAATTGTTTTGATGCCGCTTCCAAGTTGGTTGCGCTTGGGGCAGATCCCAACGCGATTGCAACGGCAATTGTCAAGAGTTCTTCCCGTGAACGCCTGTCGCTTTTGGCGCGCGCCATTGCAAGCATTCGTTATTTTGAAAACGGAACGCTTGCCGTGATGACCATCAGCGCAAAGATGTTTGACGAGACGGGTGCTGAGCGCAATGACACGGAGGGAATGATTGATTATGCATTGAACGTGAACGGCGTGAGAGCGGCAGCTTGTTTGATGGAAAGCGGGAAAAATACGTTTAAGGTGTCCTTCCGCTCCAAGAAGGACGTGGATATTTCAAAAGCGGCGATGAGCTTCGGCGGCGGCGGACACGCACAGGCCGCAGGATGCGTTTTGAACGGCTTCTATGAAGACGTTGTGGAAAAGGTCGTTCGCAGCATGGAATTGGAGTTATAATGGACGGAGTGATTAACTTGGTCAAACCGGTCGGAATGTCTTCCTCGGATGCAGTTGGAAAAGTCCGCCGCATTCTTGGGGTGAAGAAAGCCGGCCATATGGGGACGCTCGATCCGCTTGCCGCAGGGGTTTTGCCCATCGGGATCGGAAAGGCGTGCCGCCTTTTTGACGTTTTCCTTGACAAGACGAAGAAGTACGTTGCGTACTTCAACTTTTCGAAGGAGACGGACACGTTGGATTCCGACCCCAAAGGGGTTGTGACCAACCATTCCTCCCGTCGTGTGACGGAAGAGGAGATCAAATCGGTTTTGCCCCGTCTTACGGGAGAAATCGACCAGATCCCGCCGCGCTATTCTGCGATTCACGTCGATGGGAAACGGAGCTATCAGCTTGCGCGGTCGGGAGAAATTGTCACGCTTGTTCCGCGCAAAGTTACGGTGCATTCCTTCGACCTTTTGCGCCAATACGATGAGGACACGTTTGTGTTTGAGATCGTCTGTTCGTCGGGAACGTACATTCGCTCGTTGGTGCGCGACCTTGCGTATGAAATGGGCGTTTTTGGATATATGAGTGCGCTCATTCGCGTGGAGAGCGGTCCGTTTTTCATTGAAAACGGCGTGACGTTTGAAGAACTTGAAGAAAAGAAGGAGGCGGCGCTCTTGCCGTACGAACAGGTGCTTTCGCACTTGCCGCGTTTTGAGGTTGCAAAAGAGCTCTATCTGCCGCTTTCCAATGGCGTTCGCTTGCCGATGGAATGCCCCATTCTCTCCAGAATTTACTGCAACGGAGAGCTGTTTGGCCTGGGCCTTTCAGAAGCGGGAACGCTTCGAATTAAGACAAATTTGAGGGAAGAAAAACAAGATGCAAGTGATCAGCTTTAAGGAAAGCGTCGTCGAACGGGTGTCGCTCGCGTTGGGATTTTTCGATTGTGTCCATTCGGGGCACGTTGAACTTCTCAAACGTGCGAAGCAAATTGCGCAGGAAACAGGTTGTAAAAGCGCGGTTTTTACCTTTCGCACCACGGACGACACGCAGTTAAAGCAAGGATCAAAGCTTGTCTACACCTTGAACGAACGTCTTGCCCGATTTGAAGAGGAGGGGATTGACGTTGTGATCGTTGCTGACTTTGACGAAGCATTCAAGGAGATTTCCGCGGAAGGCTTTTTGGAGATACTCTTTGAGCGCTTTTCGATTGCACATCTCTCTGTCGGCACGGATTATCGATTTGGCAAGGGCGCAAAAGGGGAGGTTGCTCTCCTGAAGATGACTTGCGAAAAGAAGAATGTTGGCATTTCCGTTTTGGAGGAAGTTCGCTTTGAAGGTGATCGAATCTCCACATCGCGCATTCGTGAGGCGCTTTCAAACGGTGACGTTGCGTTTGCAAATGAATTGCTGAGCGCACCGTACCGCATCACGGGGTGCGTTGAGCACGGACACAGAATTGGGCATAAGCTTGGGTTCCCGACGGCGAACATTACACTTTCCAAGGAGAAGTTTTTGCTGAAAAACGGCGTTTACGCTGGGTTTTGCACGGTGGATGGGAAGACCTTTCGCACGGTGACGAACGTTGGTGCACGTCCGACGTTTGGGGACGAAAACTGCAAGGTGGAAGCTTACCTCGACGGATTTTCAGGCGATTTATACGGACGAGAGATTACGCTCTTTTTCACAAAGCACGTTCGTGACATCAAGACGTTTGACAATATGGAAGAACTGAGCGCACAGATTGCAAAGGATTTGGAGGCAGCACTCAATGATTAAATTTGCACCTGCAGGAAATTCAGACAGCTTTTATGCCGAGGGAAACAAGGCAACTGAGCAAGCGCCGCGTTGGCTTGCTGCTCGCGGGCTTGACGGCTTGGAGTACTCCTGCGGCAAGGGCGTTCGCGTTTCCGATGGGAAGGCGGCGTTGATTCGCGCGGCTGCGGAGGAACACGACATTGAGCTTTCCGTGCACGCGCCATACTTTATTAACTTTGCCTCCGAAACGGATGAAGGAGCGTTGAAATCCATAGGATATGTTCTTGACTCACTTGCACTTTTGAAAAAGTTCGGCGGAACACGTTGTGTTTTCCATCCTGCAGCGCAGGGAAAGATGGAACGCAACGTTGCGATGGATCTTCTCAAAAAACGCATTGACGGGTTGCTTGCGGCAGTTTATGAAGCAGGATATTCCGACATGATCCTCTGTCCGGAAACGATGGGTAAGACACGCCAGATGGGAACGGTGGATGAGGTTTTGGAGATTGCAAAAGCAGATTCCATGCTCATTCCCTGTTTTGACTTTGGACATATTAACGCGCGTGAAGGCGGAATTTTGAAGACGCGCGATGATTATGCAAGAATCGTGGAAAAGATCTTTGCTGAAATCGGTGAAGAGCGCGGAAAACGCATCCACATTCACTTTTCAAAAATACAGTTTGGTGCGGCAGGGGAAATTCGTCACCTCACGTTTGAAGACGAGGTATACGGGCCGGATTTTTCTCCGCTTGCGAGCGTTTTGAAGGAATATCAGATGGAGCCCTTCATCGTGTGCGAATCCAACGGAACACAGGCCGAAGATGCGCTTGAGATGAAGAAAATCTATCTTGGTATATAATTCGTTTGGAGAAAACAGACGAAATATGTTAAAATAACGAGGTGAGCAGTATTTTTAGACATTCGAAATTGACGTTTTCCTCTTGCGATGCATACCTCATCGTTTCGGACGCAAACCGCCTGTACTTCACGGGGTTTGAAAGTTCGTTCGGTGTTATGGTCGCAACGAAAGAAAAGTCCTTTTACTTAACAGACTCTCGGTATATCGAGGTTGCCAATCTGCACTTTGCAGAGAGTGGGATCGAGGTTGTTGAAACCACGTACGCAAAGGTGTTTGACGTTGTCCGCGAAATTTTGAGTGGCGCAAATGCAACGACGGTCGGCTTTGAAGATGCATTCCTCTCGGTTGCAGACTTTGAGGTCTATCAAGCGACCATTGGCGGAACGTTTGTTCCTGTCAGCAAAGAGCTTGTCCTTCTCCGCGCCATTAAGGATGCAGATGAGATCAAGGCAATTGCAGAGGCAGCTCAGATCACGGACAAAGCGTTTTCAAAGCTCCTTCCCGAAATCAAAGTGGGCATGACCGAAAAACAGATCATGGCACGCTTGAATTACCATATGCTGATGTGCGGGGCGGACGGAATGGCATTTGACACCATCGTTGCATCCGGTCCGAACTCTTCGAAGCCGCACGCTGTTCCTTCCGATCGTCCCATTCAGAACGGAGATCTTCTGTTGTTTGACTTCGGCGCAAAGAAGAATGGGTATTGTTCGGATATGACGCGAACGGTTGCTGTCGGACAGATCTCTCCTGAGCTCAAAAAGCTCTATAAGCAGGTCAAGACCGCGCAGGAGCTTGCGTTGAAGGCATATGAAAGCGGCATCACCGGGCATCAAGGCGATGCAATCGCAAGAGAGTTTTTCACGGCAAATGGAGTGGGTGAACTCTTTGTGCATTCGCTGGGTCATGGTGTTGGCGTGGAAATCCACGAAACCCCGAGGCTTGCAAAGGGTGTGACGGACGTTCTTGAAGAGAACATGGTCGTCACCTGCGAACCGGGACTGTATATCCCGAACGTCGGCGGAATTCGCATTGAAGACACCGTCGTCATTAAGAAAGGTGGAATCGTCAACTTGACGGGTTCTAAGAAAGATTTCATTAAACTGTAAAAATTTGGGCGTCGGGGCATAAGCTTTGCGTCTTTTGGAGGTAAAAATATGATTTTAGCAGGAGATTTTAGAAAGGGTATTACGTTCATTTTCGAAGGCACGGTCTACGTGATCGTTGACTTCCAGCACGTTAAGCCGGGTAAGGGTGCGGCGTTCGTTCGTACCAAAATCAAAAACGTTATCGACGGAAGCGTTCTTGAAAAAACGTTCAACCCGAGTGAGAAGTATGAGCTGGCTCACATCGAAACCAAGAAGATGGAGTACTTGTACTGCGATGGCGAGCTGTACTACTTTATGGACGTTGAGAACTATGACCAGGTTCCCCTCAACAAGTCCCAGGTCGAGGATGCTCTCCTTTATGTGAAGGAGAATGACGTTGTCACCGTGAAGTTCTTCCGTGGCGCTGCATTCAGCGTTGAGCCGGACAACTTTGTCACGTTGAAGGTTGTTCAGTCCGAGCCGGGCGTTAAGGGCAACACCGCAACCAATGCAACGAAGTCTGCAACGCTTGAGACTGGAGCTGTCATCCAGGTTCCGATGTTCGTCAACGAAGGCGAGACCATCCGCGTTGATACCAGAACCGGTGAGTACATGGAGCGTGTGAAATAAGAGCAATCAAAGAAAGAACAGCCGTGAGCAATCACGGCTGTTTTTTTATGCGAAAAAGCATATTCCAAAAGGACAGGTCATAGGTTAGAGTAAAAAAAAGGACAAGGATATGCTCGAAAAGATCTTGCCAAAGAAAGTTCTCGCAGGTCTCAAAAATGTGGGAGAAGAAAGGGTTGAGGAAATCCGATTGCGTGCAGGTGGAAAGGCCGTTGTCCTCACGCATGGGAAACGCGCATTTCTTTCGGAAATGGGTTTGAGTGAGGCGGAAAATACTGCTCTCATGGTTTCGAAAGAGGAGTTGGATGAGCTGATTTTCCGTGCGTGTGACGGGTGCTTTTATGCCTTTGAAGAGTTTGTCAAAAACGGTTTTTTGCCTGTAGAAGGTGGAATCCGAATCGGACTTTGCGGAACGGGAGTGTGTGAAGGAAAGCGCGTGAAGACCATTCGTGATGTCACGTCTGTGAATATTCGCATCCCGCATCGTGCGGCCGAGGCGGCAAAAACGGTCGCAAAGTTGATTCTCAATCCGCTTTCCAGCGTTTTGATCGTATCGCCGCCGGGCGGTGGAAAGACAACGCTTTTGAGGGAGCTTATATTTTGTCTTCCACATCTTTGTAACGCTCTTGTTGCGGACGAGAGGATGGAGCTGTGTTCAAACGGCGCATTTTCCATGTATCAGGCAGATGTCTTTTCGGGGACGGGAAAGAGTTTTGTCTTTGACGTTGCGATTCGAACGATGAACCCTGACGTGATCATCACAGACGAGCTTGCGCCTGAGGATTTTTCTAATGCAAAACGAGTGATGGAAAGCGGTGTGAAGCTTTTTGCAAGTTGGCACGCGCGCTCCATTGCTGAAGTGAAAGAAAACGTCGCTGCTTTGGAGTGTGGATTTGATTTTTTCGTTCATCTCTCAACGCGCCATGGGGCAGGGACACTGGAGGGGATTTACGACAATGGTTTTCGGAGGCTGGATGTATGAGCGTTTTAATGGGGGTTCTCTGTGTGCTTGCGTTCACGTTTGTTGGAATTGGCATCTCTTCGCGGCTTTCTGCGCACGTTCAACTCTGTAAGGGCGGAATTCAGCTTTGCGAAGCGATGGAGCGTGAACTTCATTTTTCAAAACGAAGCTTTCAGGATGTTCTTCTCCGAGAGGTGTCGTATGATCCGGTAAAGATTTCTCTTGAACACTTTTTTGCGCTCAGGCCGGAAGAGCGAACGGAAGTGCGCGTTCGGGAATGCTGTGCAAACCTTTGTGCTTCGGAAGAGGAATGTGCGCTTTTGATCCGCTTTTTCTTGGGGCTTGGACGGTCGGATTCGGCCGCACAGCTGCTCTTTCTCGCCGAGATGAAGGAGGAGTTTCGCGTGCTTTTTGAACGAGCAGAAGGGAAAAGAGCGAGATATGCACCGCTTTGTGTTCGCCTTGGCTTTTTGGTGGGAAGCGGTGCTATGGTTTTGTTGATTTGAGAGGATAAGACCGGGTGGATATTAACGTCATATTCAAAATTGCAGCAATTGGAATCTTGACGGCGGTTATCGCGCAGGTGCTGAAAAAGGCAGATCGGGACGATATCGCAACGCTGTGCACGCTTGCAGGACTCGTCATCGTTCTGACGATGGTCGTTCAGATGATCGTAGAGCTGTTCGATTTGATCCGCGTCATCTTCACGTTCGCCAGAGGAGGAATATGAACTTTCTCGAATTTGCGGCAATCGGGATTGTCTGTGCGCTTCTCATTGTCACACTTAAGAAGAACGCACCGGAAATTGCCTTGGTTGCAAGCATTGGAGCAGGTGTTTTACTTCTCGTTCTCGTCTTTGATTATGTGGAAGACAGCTTTCAGATCTTTCGAAATATCGTTGAAAAGACCAATTTAGACATTTCCCTTTTGAAGGCTGTCATAAAGATTGTTGCCATTGGGTATGTCGCTGAATTTGCAAATGGAATTTGCGTGGATGCAGGGGTGAAGTCTGTGGGGGATAAAGTCCTCTTTGGAGGAAAGGTGGTGATTTTATGGCTGGCGCTTCCAATTTTGACAAGACTCGTGAACCTCATTGCAGGAATGCTTTGAGTTTTCGCGTTCTCTTTGTGGTGTTTGTCCTCTTGCTCACGGTGAGTGTTCCTTCCGCGGCGTTTGCAGATGATGCGAAGGAAAAGATTTTTGACGGTGTGGAAGATCAGCTCTCCCGATTGGACCTCTCCGCCTTTGATCAATTCTTGAGCGAGCTTGACAGCGAAACGTACGCTATCTTTGACGCCCCTTCGTTTGCGGACAAGGTCCGCACGCTTCTGCGTGGGGAAGTTTTTCTTCCAAACGTGAGCTTTTTTCAGGGGATTGCAACTCTGCTTTTTTCGGGAGTTAAGAACCTTCTTCCGCTTTTTGTTTCCGTTGCGCTCACGGGAATCTTGAGTGGACTTTTGGGGAATGCGCGCTCCTCTTTTTCTTCAAAGACAACGGGGGAGCTCATCCACTTTGTCTGCTTTGCGGCAATCGTTTTGCTGATGACGGGAGCAATCCTCGAAGTGACGAAGTTGACGCGCGACTGTGTTTTGGGGATGCAAACGCAGATGTCTGCTATCATGCCAATTTTGCTCACGTTGATGACGGCGCTTGGGACAACGGTCTCTGCGAATGTATATCGGCCGGCAGTTGCTCTGCTTGCAAACGGTGTTGCGAACGTTCTGACAAACATCGTCGTCCCATTTTTCATTCTTGCGTGCGTTTTGACCGTCGTAGGAAGCCTTTCCACCTCCGTTCGCTTGGGAAAGCTTGCGAACTTTTTCAAGAATACATCGATTTGGATCATGGGCGCTGCATTTACGGTCTTTATGGCGTTCCTCTCCATTCAGGGAATCACGGCTGTGACCGTTGACGGAATCTCCGTCCGTGCCGCAAAATACGCCATCGGAAATAGCATTCCGCTTGTCGGTGGATACGTGAAAGACGGATTTGATCTCATTCTTGCAGGGAGTGTTCTTCTCAAAAATGCAATCGGCGTTTCCGGGCTGATATTGCTTGTTTTAAGCATTCTTTCGCCTCTTCTGCAAATCGTTGCATTTGCGATCGGATTGAAGCTCGTTGCAGCTTTGATCGAACCTATTTCAGACGTTCGAGTGAGTAACTTTTTGAGCGATCTTTCCAAAAACGTTTCGACGCTCATCTCCGTCATTATCGGAACAGCGTTTTTATATTTTATTTTGCTGATGCTGGTCATTCTTTCATCAAACGGGATTTTTGGAGGGTAAGATGGAAGGGATCTCTTCATATGTTCTTGCGATTGTCGGGTCAGTTTTGCTTTCTTTTGCAGTGGAGCTTGTTCTCCCGGAAGGACAGATGGCAAAGTACGCCCGAGGGGCAGTTGGATTCGTTACGGTGCTCATAGTTCTCTCTCCCGTTCCCAATCTTCTTTCGGGAGAATGGAAGCTTGAAAGCGTTCCATACGGTGAGATCGCAATTGACGAGCCTTTCTTACAATTCGTGGAGGACTTGCGCTTGGAGCAAGCTGAGGAAGCGTTGGAGGAAGTATTGCTTGAACAGGATATTGATGCAGACATTCGACTTTATGCGGAAAACGGGGAGGTTTTTGCAGTGGAATGCTATTTGAGGAATCCCGTCATAAATGGGGAGAAGGAGAATATATTAGTTAGCGAGGAAGCAAGGAAAGCTCTTGCAAAGGTATGTGAAATCGACGAGAGCAAGGTGATTGTGTATGGCTGAGAGAAAGAGCGAGCGGACGGGAAAGCCTGTTTTGAAATGGCTGAAAAACAAGGAGTTTCTCATCGCAGCTGTGCTGGGGGTTTGTGTTCTCGTGCTTTACTTTTCATCCTTTCTTCCAAAAAAAGAGAAGCAAGAAACAAGCGAGTCGCTGGAACAGCGCCTTTCGAGCATTCTTTCGGAGATTGATGGCGCAGGAAAAGTGGAGGTTTTCATCTCCTTTGAGGGAGAGACGCGCTTTGAATACGCCACAACGAAGGACGTTCAGAGCAACACATCTTCATACGGCGACAAGGTAACGGAAGTTGTCAGCGAGAAGACGAGCATTGTTGTCGTTGGAGGAGCACCTGTCATCTTGCGTGAAATCAGCCCAAAGATCGTTGGTGTTGTTGTCGTCGCAGAAGGGGCGGGAAACGTGTTTGTAAAGTTGAATATTATGAAGGCAACGGCTGTTGCATTGGACGTTGAGCCTTCTATAATAGAAGTGTTTGAAAAGAAACAATAAAAAGTTAGCAAATGGAGGTAAACACAATGTTAACGAGAAAGAAGAAAGTTTTTGTTCTGGTTGGAATGGTTCTCTTGCTTGCTGCAACCGTCTATCTGAACGTCGCACTTGCCTCTCCGCAGGCGAATGGGGATGATGCGGTGAACACTGCGTCCTTCTTCCAGCAGTATCGCACGGAACGCGAAACAACCCGAAATCAAGAGGTGCTGTATCTTGATTCGATCATCGAGAACGAGGCGCTTGATCCTGAAACAGTGGAGACCGCTGCAAACCAGAAGCTCGCAATCACAGCGAATATGGAACTTGAGCTCACGTTGGAGAGCTTGATCAAGGCAAAGGGCTTTGAGGATGCCGCAGTCAGCATTGGAGCTTCCAGCAAAAATGTCAACGTCATCGTCAAGTCGGATGCTCTTGAGCAGGATGAGGTCGCAATGATCTATGATGCGATCTTGAGTGAAACGGACGTCTCTGCGGATATGATAAAAATCATTCCGATTGAATAAAACAATTGAATTTTTTACGCAAGTATGCTATACTTGAGAAAACTAGATTTCTCAAGTATAGAAGGAGAAACTTCGGATGGAAAAAGACTATAAGTCAGGAAGTGGCGGAAAGGTAAATTACGGACGCGGAATTGTGCGCGACATCGTTCAGCTTGCAATTGCTGAGGTGGAGGGTGTTGCTCCGGTGCGCGGAGGAGATGAACGTGAAACGTGGAAGCAGAACTCCTCCAACTATAGTTCGAGAATCAGCATTGATTTCGAGCCAGAGGGGTTATACGTTGATGTTGCACTCAGCGTTGCTTACGGATATTCCGTTCCCGAAGTTGCATATAAGGTACAGGAAAACGTGAAGCACAGCGTTGAAACGATGACGGACTTCAGAATTAAGGACGTGAACGTGACCGTTGTCGACGTCGCGTTTGACAACGCAGGACCTGCCATTGAACAATAACCCTTTTTAAGGGTTATTTGGCGTTCTTTGACAATGAGAAGAGGTGACCAATGAGAAAGGATGCAAGAGAGATCGTCTTTAAGTTAATCTTCGAGTTCTTGTTTTTGAAAGAGCCCGATGAGGAAACGAAGACTGAACTTTTGTTGGAAAATAAAGCCGTTGTTTCCGATCATGACGCGGAGTACGTTCACTCGGTTTACGAGGGTGTGATTGCAAATTTTGACACGCTTTACGAGGCTGTCAACGAGCGCGCAAACATCTTTAAGGGCGAGCGCATTTTTAAGACGGATCTTGCCGTGATGTTGCTTGCGGCGTACGAGTTGAAGTTCTGCGAGGATATTCCTCCCGTGGTTTCCATCAACGAGGCACTCATCCTTGCTGGAAAGTATTGCTCGGAAAACAGCATTCCGTTTATCAACGGTATTTTGGCAAAAATAAAATTGGATGCGGAACAGAAAGGAAAGTGAGAACATTGCTTTCTTTTTCTTTTCCAAAATGATGAAAGGAGCAGGTGAAAAATGGGTATTATAGACGGAAAGAAAATTTCTTCTGAAATTCGTGAAGAAATTGCGGTGGAAGTGGCATCCCTTGCAGAACGCGGCGTATACGTTGGTCTTGCGGTCATTCTCGTAGGTTCGAATCCTGCTTCCCAAGTGTACGTTCGCAATAAGATTTCTGCTTGCGAGAAGGTGGGCATCCGCTCGTTTGCGTACTACTTGCCTGAAGATGCAACAGAGGAACAGGTTGTCGAACTTGTGGACACTCTTGCCGCTGATCAGAACGTTGACGGCATCCTTGTTCAGCTCCCTTTGCCGAGACACATAGATGAAAAACACGTCTGTTCGCACATTCCCATCGAGAAGGATGTGGACGGTTTCTTGCCTGAAAACGTTGGCAATCTCGTGATTGGAAACGACACGTTAAAGTGCTGCACGCCGTATGGCGTCATTGAGCTCTTAAAGAGAAGCGGTGTGGAAATTGCGGGAAAACACGCTGTCGTTGTTGGACGAAGTAATATCGTTGGGAAGCCTTTGGCAATGCTTCTTCTTGCAGAGAATGCAACCGTGACGGTTTGCCACAGCAAGACAAGAGATCTTGCTTCCATCACGCGTCAGGCGGATATCCTGTGTGTTGCGATCGGAAGAGCAAAGTTTATCACGGAAGATATGGTCAAGGATGGGGCTGTTGTCATTGATGTCGGAATGAACAGGGAAGAAGGCAAGCTCTGTGGAGATGTGGATTATGACGCCGTTTCGAAAAAAGCCGCGCTGATCACACCTGTTCCCGGTGGTGTCGGTCCGATGACCATTACAATGCTTTTGAAAAACACGTTAAAAACAGCATCCAAAAAAGGATAATGGAGGAAATATGAAGATTACCAACGATATTATTTATGTAGGTGTGAATGATCACGACGTCGATCTGTTTGAAGGGCAGTACGTCGTGCCCAACGGAATGGCGTATAACTCGTACGTCATCTTGGACGAGAAGGTTGCCGTGATGGACACGGTGGATGCCCGTTTTACACACGAGTGGCTGGACAATCTCCAGACGGCGCTCGCGGGAAGAAAGCCGGATTACCTCATCGTTCAGCATATGGAACCCGATCACTCTGCAAACATTATGAACTTCTTGACGACGTACCCCGAGGCGATCGTCGTTGCAAACACGAAGACCTTTATTATGATGGAAGGATTCTTCGGAACGGACTTTGCAGATCGCAGGATCGTGGTGGAAAACGGGGAATCCCTTTCGCTCGGTCGTCACACACTTACCTTTGTTTTTGCACCGATGGTACATTGGCCGGAAGTTATGGTGACGTATGACTCGACGGACAAGGTTCTCTTCTCTGCCGACGGTTTCGGCAAGTTTGGCGCACTGGACGTTGAAGAGGATTGGGCTTGTGAAGCCCGTCGTTACTATTTCGGCATCGTCGGAAAGTACGGCGCGCAGGTGCAGGCGCTTTTGAAAAAGGCGGCGGGGCTTGAGATCGAAATCATTTGCCCGTTGCACGGACCCATTCTCACCGAAAATCTGGGATATTACCTCGGGCTTTACAACACCTGGTCTTCCTATGTTGCGGAATCCGAAGGAATTATGATTGCATACACCTCCGTTTACGGAAACACGAAGAAGGCGGTTTCTCTTCTTGCGGAAAAGCTCAAAGAAAAGGGCTGTCCGAAGGTGGTCGTCTGTGACCTCGCACGCGAGGACATGGCAGAGGCAGTTGAGGATGCATTCCGCTATAACAAACTTGTTCTTGCAACCACGACGTACAACGCGGAAATCTTCCCGTTCATGAAGCAGTTCATTGATCATCTGACCGAGCGCAACTATCAGAAACGCACGGTTGCATTGATTGAAAACGGATCTTGGGCACCGATGGCGGCAAAGATCATGCGCGGAATGTTCGAAAAATCCAAAGACATCACGTTTGCGGAAAACACCGTTTCCATCCGCTCTGCAATGAACGCAAAAAATGCAGAAGAACTTGAGGCGCTTGCAAACGAGCTCTGCATGGACTATATTGCGCTTTCGGATGAAACTGCAAACAAGAATGACTTAACTGCTCTTTTCCGCATTGGATATGGACTCTACGTCGTCACCTCAAACGACGGCAAAAAGGATAACGGGTTGATCGTCAACACTGTCTCGCAGGTGACCAACACGCCCAATCGCGTTGCCGTCACCATCAACAAGGAAAACTATTCTCATCACGTCATCCGCAAGACCGGAAAAATGAACGTCAACTGTCTGACGACCGAAGCGCCGTTTGCAGTCTTCGAGGCGTTTGGATTCGTGAGTGGAAGAAATAAGGACAAATTTGAAAATTGCACGCCGCTTCGCTCGGATAACGGACTTGTGATCCTCCCGAAGTACATCAACGCAATGCTCTCGCTGGACGTCGAACAGTACGTTGACTTGGGAACGCACGGGATGTTCATCTGTAGCGTCACGGAAGCGCGTGTTATTAACGATAAGGAAGGAATGACCTATTCGTATTATTACGATCACGTCAGACCTCAGCCAAAGACCGAAGGAAAGAAGGGATACGTTTGCACGATCTGCGGTTATATCCACGAGGACGACATCCTTCCGGATGACTTCGTTTGTCCGCTGTGTAAGCACGGACCTGCAGATTTTGAAAAGATTGAAGATTAACGTAAAAATCCGCCCAATTCGGGCGCATTTTTGTTTTTTCTCTTGCAAAAGGGTTTCCTTGCGTGGTATAATCGTTGAGAAGCGAGGTGAAAAAGATGGCGGAACGCATGATCACGGTCACACAACTGAATCTTTTGTTGAAGCGCATCGTGGATGCGGAAGACCTTCTTAAAAACATCCAGATTACGGGTGAAGTTTCAAACTTCACGCTTTCGGGTGGCCATGCGTACTTCACGCTGAAGGATGAGGAAAGTCAGCTGCGCTGTACGTTCTTTAACGCAGGGCGTTCATCCCGTGCGTACATCCCAAAAGCAGGCGAAAAAGTGGTTGCAACGGGCTCTCCGTCGTACTACGTCAAGGGCGGACAGTTGAGCTTTAACGTCACTGAGCTGAAACCCATGGGGCTTGGCGCGCTCTTTGAGAAATATATGAAGCTTAAAGGCGAGCTTGAGAAAGAGGGTATCTTTGACCCAACACACAAGAAGCCCATTCCGACGTTTCCGCGGCGCATCGGTGTCGTCACGTCAAAGACGGGCGCAGTCATCCGCGACATCATCAACGTGACACGACGCAGAAATCCGTTTGTTGACATCGTTCTCTATCCTGTCAAGGTGCAGGGGGAGGGCGCGGATATTGAGATCGCGAAGGGAGTTGCAAGATTAGATGAAAGCGGCCTTTGCGACACGATCATCGTTGGACGTGGCGGCGGATCCTTGGAGGATCTTGAAGCGTTCTATATGGAGCGGGTTGTGCGTGCTGTCTATGCGTGTAAGACGCCGATTATCTCCGCGGTCGGGCACGAAACAGACTTTTCTCTCTGTGATTTTGCCGCTGATTTACGCGCCCCAACGCCTTCTGCGGCGGCAGAGCTTGCCGTTCCGGATTTGAAAAAGGCGGTGCGTGATCACGTTGCTCTCGTTCGAGCAGTTGCGCAAAAGTGTGAGGCGAAATATACGGCCGGATCATCCAACCTGATACACGCGGGAAGCAAACTTGCGCTTGCTGCAAAGTCGGTTCTTGTACGCGGCGAATCGCAGATCAAAGGGGATGCAGAGCGGCTTTGGAACGCAATCTACGCACTCTGTGTGGAAAAACAAAATGGCCTGAAGCTGATGATGCAACAGATCAAGAACTTAAACCCGATGGCGCTTTTGGAAAAGGGATATGCAAAGGCGTCGTTTGACGGAAAAGAGATCGGGTCGGTGGAAGAAGTCCGTGTCGGAGAAAATGTCAGTGTCCGCATGTGGGACGGATCGTTCGATGCGACGGTCACAGAGGTTGTGAGGGATCACAAGGAGGAAAGAAAATGAATTTTGAACAGGGTACGAAGGAACTGGAAAAGATCATCGAGAAGTTGGATTCCAAAAACGTGACGTTGGAGGAGAGTATCGTTCTCTTTGAACAGGGTGTCAAGATTTCAAAAGAATGCCTTGCACTCTTGAATGAATCTAAGGGAAAAATCACCATGGTAAAAGAGGAACTCGACAGCTTGCTTGAAGTTCCGTTTGAGATTGAACAGTGAAAGTCTTGCTTGAAAAACTGAAGACAAATTCCGAGAAGATGGAGCGTGCACTTTTTTCTGCGACCGAACGGATTGAAAACGGTGCGATGAGAGAGCGCGTTCGTTATAGTCTACTTGGCGGAGGGAAGCGAATTCGTTCGTTTTTGATGAGAGAGGCATTTTCCCTCTTTGAAAAAGACGCGGAAACCATCACGCCATTTCTCTCAGCGATAGAGTGCATCCATACGTACTCTTTGATTCACGACGATCTGCCTTGCATGGACAA
>JAZNLR010000093.1:0-2486 GCA_045579195.1 Clostridia bacterium
GAAAGTCCATCCGCGCAAGAAACCGAGCGCATCAGCGTTTAACATAAACATATAGTTGATGTCGTTGATGTGTGCGGCGATTTTTGCGACGGCAGAGCATCCAAGCGTTCCGATGAAAGCATAAAGCGCATCCTTCATCTCCGGGCGATAGATGCCGCTTAAGATGAGCATTAAAGGGATGGTGAGAAGCATTCCATGCGTGAACATACTCTGCACAGGGATGACGTGGAAGACACGGTACCCATCGAAAACGTCGAGGGGATAGCTCATGGCTGCAACGCCGCCGAGGATGCCGTTCATGCAGGCAAGGGCGTAAGCGCCGCGTTTCTTGATGAGAAGAACAGCTCCGCCGATGACAAAGACGGACATCGAACAGAGGCTGAAGTTCCAAAAGTACTTATTGATAACAAAACCGTTATAGCAGAAAAACCAAGTATAGCGAAGCACTTCCAAAACGAGCATCACGATGGTCGTCTTTTTAATGATGGACGCCTGTTTTTCCCGATGCTTCAAAAAGTAGATGAGAAGCACGATCATCGTTGCGATGACGATGAGGGAAAGCAAGATCTGTTCTGGGGAAAAGAGCTTATAACTCTCCCTGATATATGGGTCGGGATCGTTTCTCGTATCCGCAAAATATTTTAAGTACCAATCCTTCAAAGTTTCACCTCAAAAGTTTATCTTGAAACCATTATACAGCCTTTTTGTCAAAATGGCAAACCGATAAAATGGGATTAAAAAAATATCAAAAAAACTTCAAAAAGGGACAGCAGAATTGGCAGAAAAAATTGTTGAAACAAATTTTGAAAACAGCTTGACAACCCAAATTTTGTGTGTTATACTCCCCATAATTTTAGTAGAACCATAGTAAATTTACTGACTGTTGTAAGGAGAATTGACATGAATCGAAGTAAAAAACTTTGGGGCACAAAAAGCTTGAAAAAGAAACGACCTGCGCCATATGGACAGGTTCTCACGGATGAGCAACTTGAGAACATTGAGCAGGAGTTTATCGATACATATTTGAAATCCGAGGTAAAGCCGCTTCGGATGTTATTCCGTATTTACGGACGATATTGGAAGGAGCTTTTGCTTTCTTTCTTTTTTTATGTGATCAAAAACAGCCCCGTTATCGTGTTTCCGATTGTGACGGCAAACGTCATCAATGCGGTCATTTATCAAACGGGTGACGTGGCGCAGACGATATTGATCAACGTTGGCATTTTGGGCGTTCTTTTGCTTCTCAATATCCCGATGCATATGATGCACGTGAAGTACTTCAGTCGCGTTGCAAGACAGATTGAAGCAGGGTTGCGTGGTGCGATGGTGCGGAAATTGCAGAAGCTTTCCATCACGTTCCACAAAGAGATGCAAAGCGGCCGCATCCAAGCAAAGTTGATTCGTGACGTTGAGACGGTGCATATGCTTTCCAGTCAGCTGTTTTCAACGATTCCGTCCATATTGATGAGCTTTATTTCGGGCGTTGTGATCGTTCTCAGCAAGAACTTTATCATCTTCTTGTTCTTCCTGTTCTGCATTCCCATTTCGCTTTCTGCTTCCCGATTCTTTCAGAAGAAGATTCGGGAGAATAGCCGCAATTTTCGAGTGGACGTCGAATCTACGTCAGCTCGCTTGACAGACATGGTGGAAATGACGCAGATCACGCGTGCGCACGCTTTGGAAGACCGTGAAATTGAGAAGTTGCACGGAAATATCCGCGGAATTGCGAATTCCGGTTTTCGCATGGATTGGATTCACAACTTGTTTTCCTCTGTGTCATGGGTGATCGTTCAGATGTTCCAACTCGGTTGTTTGATCTTCTGCGTGTATCTCGCGATCAAAGGTGAAATTTTGGTTGGCGACATTTCACTTTATCAAACGTACTTTGGAAGCATCACTGCGCAAGTTTCCGCATTCTTGGGAATGTTGCCCATTATCACAAAGGGACTTGATTCGCTTGCATCCATTGGCGAAATTCTCAGCGCGACCGATGTTGAGGTCGTTGAAGGGAAGGAAGAGATTGCCGAGCTTCGCGGGGAGTTCTCCTTCCAGAACGTTGCATTCTCTTATGAACCCGATCAACCGCTTTTGACGGACTTCAATTTGGAGGTCAAACAGGGGGAGACTATCGCATTCGTCGGAGAGTCCGGATGTGGAAAAACGACGACGATCAACCTCATTTTGGGCTTTAATTTCGTCACGAACGGTCACATTTTTGTGGACGGAAAGGACATTCGCGACATCAACTTGCAAAGCTATCGCTCGCACATTGCGATCGTTCCGCAAAACAGCGTTCTCTTTACGGGAACAATTCGAGAGAACATCTGTTACGGCGTTGAAAACGTCAGCGAAGAGCGGTTGATGCAAGCGATTGAAGCGGCAAACTTAACCTCTTTCTTGGAGAAACTGCCAAACGGAGTGGATACGATGCTCTATGAGCACGGAGCGAACCTCTCCGGCGGACAGAGACAGCGCCTTTCCATTGC